>JAYRWF010000507.1:0-3493 GCA_041918195.1 Anaerolineales bacterium | reverse complement strand
TGATGGTTTTGGTGAAATCGCCTAATTCTTTTATCGTAAAGGCGACCCGGTCGGTTTGGCTGGCGCTGGATGAGATCGAAAACGGATGCTCGGCATCGGCAAATGGGGAAGTCCAGGCGGTTAACCAGGCAAACTGCCCGGGTAGGAATTTGAATCCATTATGCTGATCCGGCTTGACTACCAGCGTCCAGGCGTTGCCCCGCTCGGGAATCACCTGGTCAACCAGGTAAGGCCGCTTGAGCAACTGGATCGGTTTGATAATCCGCACATAAGCCAGCAATCCGACCCAGAATACTCCATACGTGATCCACAGGACTTGCTTCCAGGGCAGGTTCAGATAATGCCTGGCCAGCACAATGTGCGCCATGGAAAGGGCTACCACCAGGGTAGCCAGCACGCCGTGCCAGATGCGCCAGCGGGTATATTCGATCTTGAGCGGTTTCCGCCAAACCGAGATGGCGATCAAGATCATCAGTAAAACCACCGCGCTCACGCCCATCCGGGCCCGCCACGGCGCATCGACCAGGTTCAACAATTGCAAGGTCTGCGGGGCATTGATAAACAGTAAAACTGGGTGGGCGGCGATCAGCACGAAGGTGACCAGGGAAATCTGGCGGTGGAAGTGATAAACGATATCCGAGCCATAGGGTGCTTTGATCGTTTTAAAGCGGGCGGTCAGCACGAATTGGAGCGTCATCATCGCCAGGCCGGCGAACCCGAGCGCCACCGAGAGCTCTCTCCATGGCTCACGGGGTTCGGGAGTTGGGCCTAGTTTGAGGATCAGCAATGGTGCGGTGGACAGGAAGACATAGACAACCACCCAAAAGGCGGCTTTCAGGGCGAGGCGCATTCCTTTCATGGATCAACCCTTCGGAATCAGCGATGAACAAGCGTTTAGCGGAAATATACGATGTAATTTTCGAGCTGCTTGACCGCGAACTTCAGCTCTTCAATCATATCTTTGACCACGTCGCCAATCGAAATCACGCCCAGGACCTGTTCGTTTTCGACCACCGGCAGATGGCGAATGTGATGTTGGGTAATCAGCTCCATACATTGGTTAACGCTGTCCTCAGTTGCCACACGAACCAGGTCGCGTGTCATCACATCGGCGATTTTCACGCTGCTTGGTGCGGCGTCCACCAAACCGACTTTTCGGGCATAATCGCGTTCCGTGAAAATACCCACCAGCGTTTCGCCTTGCATGACCATAACTGCACCCGTATTGTGCTCGCCCATGACCTTGAGCGCATCCAGAACGCTTGATTCGGGTGAGACGCTCCAGACCTGGTTGCCCTTGTTCTTAAGAATTTGTTTGACCTTGTTCATGCTTATTCTCCCTTGATTGACTTGTTTGGCCAGGTTAAGAAGTAATTCGACCTAATCTGGGGTCTGAACGGTTTTTATTCTATCACAGTACGTTTTTCCTTCAATAAAGGCTTGTAAAAAAACTCAGGAGCTTTATCACCTTGGAAAATGGACATCTGACAGGATGCAATAACTGAAAAACTGAATACAATATATTTGATAACCCTTGCTCGTTTTTTGGGAAGGTTTGGTCATCGAATTTGTAGAGGAGATCTGTTTATGCAACCAATTCGTGTTCTTCAGTGGGGTTTAGGCGCAATGGGCAGCGGTATGGCGCGCCTGATGCTCGAAAAATCGGGCCTGCAAATTGTCGCCGCGGTAGATGCCTGGACGGAGCTCTCGGGGAAAGACCTGGGGGAGGTGCTTGGCCTGGAGCGGCGGCTGGGGGTGGCGGTCACCAACCAACCCGAAACAGTCTTGGACAGGACCAAGGTCGACCTGGTCTGCCTGGCGACTACTTCCTGGACCGCGGCGCAGATGCCCGACCTGCGAAAGATCATCCAGGCCGGGATTAACGTGGTCACGATTGCTGAAGAAATGGCCGATCCGGCTGCCCAAAATCCTGCGCTGGCGGCTGAAATCGATGCCCTGGCAAAAGAATACCGCGTTTCCGTGCTTGGCACGGGCGTGAACCCGGGATTTGTGTTAGATTTATTGGTCGTCACCCTGACAGGCGGCTGTCACTCGGTTGAGCGAATTGAAGCCTCGCGCGTCAACGATCTGAGCCCGTATGGCCCGACGGTGATGAAATCTCAGGGAGTTGGTACAATCCCGGAAGCATTTCGGGCTGGCGTTGCAGATGGCTCGATTGTTGGGCATGTTGGTTTCCCTGAATCGATTCATATGATCAGTGAAGCGATTGGCCTGGGCGTTGACCGGATTGTCGAAAGTCGGGAGCCGATTATTAGCACGGTTTACCGTGAGACCCCGCATGTCCGGGTGGAGCCGGGAATGGTGGCGGGTTGCGCTCATATTGGCGTGGGTTATCGCGGCGAGAAAGAAGTGGTTCGACTGATCCACCCGCAGCAAATCCACCCTCAGCTTGAAAACCAATCCACCGGGGATTACATTCACATCTATGGCCTGCCGGAAGTCCACCTGACTATCCAACCCGAGATCGCTGGCGGCAAGGCAACCATGGGCATTGCGGTCAATATGATCCCACACGTCGTGGCTGCCACCCCGGGTTTGAAGCGGATGATTGACCTGCCGGTCCCGGCTGCCTTGATGGGCCCCAGCGCTTACCGGCGACAGGTGTAAACAAAAGGAAGCGAAGATGAAGATCATTCAACCAGGAACCTGGGTCGAAATCGAACAGGTCATCCTCACCCCTGAACAGCGCGCTCCGAGTCTTCCAGAAGACACAAAACAGGTTCCGTACATCCTGCATGTATCCGGATTTCTGCTCGAGCCAGCCAACCTGGGCGAGCCAGCCAAAATTCGCACGATGATTGGTCGCGAGTTGAGTGGCCTGCTTAAGACGATCAATCCCAGCTACGGCCATAGCTTCGGTGAAACCGTGCCAGAGCTGTTGAGCATAGGCACGGAGCGTGAACCATGAGCAGCCTGGGGCGAGAAACTTCCTATGCGGCAGTCATGGCGCGCAAGAATGAAATCATGAAAGCCTCATTGGGGATTGATTATGACGATTTCATTCAAAGCCCGATCGCCTTTGATTACGAACGGATGATGGCAGAGACCGGTTACAGCCATGCCGAAATCGCCCGCATCCAGCAGGAAACCAAGGTTGGCCTTACCCCGCTGTTCGAATTACGAAACTTGACCGAAGCAGTGCGCAAGTTCGCTGGGCCTGGTAAAGGAGCCACAATCCTGGTAAAAGATGAAGCGGCCAATGCCTCGGGTAGTTTCAAAGCCCGGCGGGCGTCGATCAGCGCCTATGAAGCTGCCCGTAAAGGCTACCAGGGTATGATTGCCGCTACCAGCGGCAATTACGGCGCGGCGGTCGCCTCGCAGGCCGCCCAGCGCGGCTTGAAATGCATCATCGTCCAGGAGGTCTTCGACAGTCGTGGTGTCGGCCAGCCGGAGATCGTTGAGAAGGGGCGCGCTTGTGAAGCCTATGGCGCAGAGGTGCTCAAGTTATCCGTGGGCCCAGAGTTGTTTTATA
>JAYRWF010000506.1:0-2104 GCA_041918195.1 Anaerolineales bacterium | reverse complement strand
TGGCGGATGCCGTGCCTCACATCCCTACCAAAGGCGCCTACCGTGGTCGGCGCTTGGCCAAAACCCAGCAGCCGGTAACGTGCTTCAGCCAATCCGAAGATGAACGCGCGCGTACTTATAGCGCCTATATCGATAACCAATGATGCGTTGACCTGCGAGGGGTCGGAAGTTGCCATTGGATTCACGGTAAAAGTAAACTTCTCAAAAAGCCAGACAGGAATTGAACCCGATCAACCAGAGCGATCAATGCTGCTACCAGCGCGCCTGCAAATACCATGCCCATTGCGACAGAGATGCTGGCCTTCCCAACCATCGCCAGACCTTCAAGCCAGGAATTTGGAATTTTTGCCTGTTTTTGGGCACGGCTTTGGCTAATTTGAAAGGTTGCCAGGACAGCAATCGTGCTGATAAGGATAACACTGGCATTCAATGTACGCAAGCGTAGATCATCATTTGAAAATTCCCAAATCGGGCTATCCATGAGGTTGACTGAGGCTTGAACCTGGGGGATGAGCGTGCCCTGAATCCCACCACCGATAGCAGCAGCAACACCAACCCCAATCAAAAAGGCCATGACCGGGGTTCCTAAAGGCGATACACGCGGGTGCAGTTTAGCCAGGAGCATCATGCTGAGGAGCACAGGGATTATGCGATAAATCCATCCTAAGGAGCTCTGGGATGTACTCCAAAGCGGCTCCAGCAACCTGGGCCAAACTACGGCCTGCCAGGCAACCAGCCCAACATAGCCTGCAGAAACACCGATGAAAGCAGCAATCGCCAGGCGGAACAATTTATTATCCCCAACCAAGTAGCTGAGCACGAATAAGGTTAGGGAGAAACCAACTATTCCACCAATTAAGTCAGTAAAGGAAAGGCTCATGAGCTTCCCTCCTGGCTTTTCTTGACGGTTGAGCTGCGCCAGACACTCAACAAACTATTCGTAATCCCAGCCAGAATGATCAAAAAAATTGCAGCTAAAATCCCTTGGTTGAAAGATGCCCATACGCCAGCCTGAACCAGCAGACGGTTAGTCAGCTGGCCGTAGGCCAGTCCATCACCAAGGCCGATTACCACCCCCTGGAATGAAGCAGGCACAGCTCGCAGGTAAGGTTGGAGGGTAGGCGCAGCCTGCTTGCTCAAAACCAGGATAAATGGCGTTTCCGGAATCCGCGGGCGGATCTGCTCTAACCAGTCGCGAACCACATCGGCTTGGTCGCTAGCAATCACCACCAAAGCAAACTCCCCCAATGAGTTTACAGGCTGGTCGGCTATTCGAAATACCTGGGCCGGATTTTCTAAGAAGTTACGCAGCCCCGCCTTTCCGCCCGGGATAAAACCATAATTTACAACCAATTTGTTGAAAGCTGGCTGTGGGGTTGGAAAGGAGATCCGTTGGATTAAAAGCTCTGCCTGGGCAGGACCGGCTGGCAGGCTGGAAATTAACGCCAGCCGTGCTCCCTGATCCACCAACTGTTGCACCAGGGGCAAGGCTGCCCAGGTCAGTTCAGCAGAGTAGCCTGCCTGGTAATCGACTGCCAGGAGCACTGCAGCACCTGGGGGTAGCCCCTGGGCGGTTTTAAACGCCCCCAGAGTAGATGAAGACACTTCCGGAGGAGCAAAAACCATCCGGTTTTGAGATAAGACCAATGGACCAAGCAGCGCGGCCAGGAGAATCCCTGTGATCAGCAAGCGTAGAAGTGGCTGAGAAGTGGAAACCTTTGGCTGGCCGGGGCGCGTTTCTAAAACAGTCCCAGCAGCAATTTTGCCAAATAACCCGGCGCGTTCTTGATCAAGATCACTTATCTGCAAGGTCGGATCTGGGCGACCACCCGGCAATAGTGTCTCTAACCTGGAGGCAATCGGGGAGAGCAAATCTTGAGGATCCAGATTCGTTCTCTGCTCACCTGGTTCAGATAAACCAGATGATGAAACCGATTGAGGAGATACAACCGGATCAGTCTGCAGATTCCGACGGTTTTCCTCCTCCTGGAGCCAATCGGGAAGTGAATCAGTCATTTTCCGCCTCGTAAGGCCGCTCCCCGCCAATTAATATTCTTGTGCCGGCAATTACCGTTCCCAAGACTACTCCCAATAATACCCCTCT
>JAYRWF010000505.1:0-2178 GCA_041918195.1 Anaerolineales bacterium | reverse complement strand
GGTGGCGTATTGGACATCGAGCTGCGTTTGAAACCGGTATGGAATGGTTGCCGGATCAGCGACGATCAGCAGGTAGTAGGGAACCTTTTCAGGCTCGGCCGGGCCAGGACCTACACCTTGCCGCGCCAGCCAACTCAGTTTAGTATCCCCAGACCGGTAGCCGTCCTCGCCGCTGAACTCGTGGTAATAACTGGAATGCATACGGCTGGCTTGTTCCTGCCGCCAGGCCAGTAACTCGGCTAGCGCCTGGCGGAGGGCCGGGTCTGCCTGGCTCGGGAAGATCACACCCCAGCCGGCCTGGGCCAGGTCCTTCGGGCTGCCCTCTTTTAAGCCCATGTTGGGGCGAGTGCGCTTGAAAAACCAGTTGTTCAGCTCGGTCTGCTCTGCCGGATCGAGCTCTAACCCCTCCAGAGCTTTGGTGAATAGCTGCGCTTCGACCGCTGGCAGCAGGTAGCTACCGTTGGTGGCATCGATTCCATTGAAATACAGCAGGTCATCCATTGAATGTGTCCTTAAGGACAAGGAGCCGCCCTTGCGGACGGCTCCTTGCAGCGCTGCGGCTTCCCGGTTATCGAAGACCGAGGAGGGCTGCCGCAGCGCTTTTGGTCGTACGTTGACTTACGTCCATTGGCAACACCTCCTCTTTTCGTGGGATGGCAGAGGGCCAAGCGGTGGATATCCGCTTCAGTTGATTGTTGCTAGTAAACCACAGAATAGCAGGCCTGTCAATGGCGATAAAATCGGTTGGATTACACGCGCTCAGGCTGGCATCCCAGGCCATTCCGCCATTGGCTGGTCCGAGCGCACCAGGTGCATGCCGGCCTGGGCGAAGTGCTCGAAAGCCTGGTCGGCTGCCTCGGTGTAATCGATCACACCCGGCACGACAACCGGCGAAGTGCAATCCTCCAACAGATAAACTTTCTGAGACAGCTCTGGCTGTTGGGTGTTGATTTCTTCCAGGAAATCAGCGATCGTCCAGGCCACACAATGACTCTTCGCTTGCCCGGCAAACACCACAGCATCGTATTCCTTCAGCAAGCGCAGGAAGGTTGCCGATTTCGATGCAATCCGCTCGCCGCCTGGTCCATCCACCACCTCCGGCCCGATCGCCGAGTAATGTTCCGTTAGCGGATTGTTGCCCTTGATGGTAAAGTTGGCCTGCTGCTGGCGGGCGATCGTATGGAAGAATACTGCTTCCTCGAAAGCCGGTACCAGGGCATGTCCAATTGATCCGATCATGACATGATAAGGCCAGATGGTCAGGTCATATTTCTGGCGCTGTTTGAGTTCCTCTGTGTAATGCAGCAGGTGCTCCTGCCCGTATTCCGGAGTGATCGCCAGGCTATCGGCTACCGCGGGATTGAAACGCCAGCGTCCGAACAGGACATCCTCATACGAGACCAGGGTCATCGGAGCAGGGTGATTTCCTTCCGAGTCTACCAGGAAGACCGGGTGGAAGATCATCTGGGCGGTGTGGGTATCCAGAGTGGCAACGATATGTGTCAGGTTGGGCAGGTTGCGGTAGAGAAAAGCGCACAGGCGCTGGTTATCTTCCACTGCGCCCATTCCAGATCGCCCGCCGACGAACAGCTCAAAGCCCGGGATGCAAAAGGTGTTTTGGATATCAATACCGATCAAAGCGATCCGGAAGCGATCCCTGGCGGAGGGTTGGATGGCATTTTCAATCGCCCAACAGCGAGCTTGCTCAGCCCGGGTTTGGTAGGGGACAGGCCAGATCTGTCCGACTTTGCCCGGCTCGTAAAACGGTGGTAGCTCGATCTCTCGAAACTCTGGCATATTTACCTCCTGATCTTGGTTACACTGGGCTGGTGACGGCTGTCCGGCTCTGGCGCAGCCCAATCGCGATAGCTAAGAAATAGGCCAGGTAAGCCATTACTTCGCTTAGCGATGGATTGGCGTTATAGCCGAACAACGTCTTTAAAACTTGTCCCAAAAAACCATCTTCAGAAATCCACCGGCTGGTATCCCAGACGGGTTGGATCAATGCCGGGATTATCCCGATTTCATTAAACTCATGCACGCCATGCGCGACCAATCCGGCGGCAAACAGGACCAACAGCACGCTGCTGAATTGGAAGAAGCGGCGCAGGTCCAGACGGATCGAGGCGGTAAAGAAGGCCCATCCCAGGATTGCAGCGGTTGCCAACCCGGCCAGCG
>JAYRWF010000504.1:0-3874 GCA_041918195.1 Anaerolineales bacterium | reverse complement strand
TATGGTAGTAGCCATCGCTCCCCAGCAGCAGCCGGCTGCTGATCCCTCCCGCCTGCAGGGTGAAGCTGTCGTCTGCGGTGTTCTCCGTCCCGTGCTGGTCGCGCTCGATCGAGCCGGTTTCCAGCGACCAACCCATCCCGACCCAGGAGGCCTGGGTGAAGCCGGCCCGGGCGTTGTCGACCACCTGGCTGTTGTAGCTCAGCTCGAGCGCAGGCTGCAGCCCGCCGGGGCCGGGCGGGGTCCACAGCGGCAGGCTGTAGCTGGCAGCTCCGCTGAATAGCTCGGTCTGGTATCCCTGCAGGCTGGGCAGCCGGGCGGCCTCCCAGCCTTCGGCGTGGATGTCGTACAGGCTCAGGTGGCTCAGCTCAGCGACCAGCCGGTCGTTCTCGGCCTCCACCCGGCTGGGAACCAGCTCCCAGGTTTGGGTTTGGGGGTTGAAGGTGTACAGGCGCAGCAGGCTCTCCGGCGCAGACAGCCGGGCCGGGTCGTAGCGCACTTCCAGGTGCAACGGGGTGGTAAAGACCTGTTTTTCCTGCCGGCTGGTTTGTCCCCTGGCCAGGATTTCGAACGGGCTGCCGCTCAGGCTGTAGGGCGGCTGGCTGCCGGGAGAAGGCCGCCGGATGCGCACTTCCAGGGCTTCGTCCAGCGCCGCGGCTGGAAAGCTGACCTGCACAAGCCCGGAGAGGCCGGACGCCAGGCCGCCTTCGCGACCTACCTGGCTCAGGCCTTCTTCCTGATAGGTGTAGCTGGCCTGGGCGAGCGGCTGCCCAGCCTGCCACAGGCGGGCCGACAGGGGGTAAGGCCCGGGCAGGTCTTCACGCACGGCCAGGGCTACTTGTCCCTGGGCGGCGACCGCTTCCAGCCACAGGTCCTGCTGAGCGGGGTCGTAGCGCTGGTTGGGAGCTTCGAGCGGCGTGAAGCCATCTGGCAGGTTGATTTCCAGGCTCAGGCGCAGGTCAGGCTGCCAGCCGGGAATCCGCCAGGCCAGCAGGGTGCTTTCACCGGGGAGCAACGCGCTGGCCGGGGCAGACAGCTCCAGGCCGAGCGGTTCATCGGCCAGGGCCGGGGGTGTGGGCAAGGCTTCGGGAAGCGGGGTGGGCAGGGGCGTTGGGCTGGGCTCGGGGTTCGGTTCAGGCGGCGGGTAGGCCTGGGGCAGCGAAACCGATGTCGGCGTCGCGAGTGGGACTTCACTCTGCAGCCGAGCGGGGGCTTCGAAGGAGCGCGGTGCAGTCTGGAGTGGCGCCGGAATGACCGAAACGAGCAGCGACAGGCTGGTGAGCCCGGATAGAATTTTGTGCAGCCTGGCTTGACGCATGACATCTCCCCTGGATGATGATTGACGATCTGCATCCAGTCTAGCGCCATTCCGGTTGTCGGGCTAGTGACGAATGTCAGGATAAATGTCACTTTTCGGACAACTTACTCCATAAACACCACCCATTGACAGCCAGCCATTTCCTTGCTACAATTCAGCTATACGAATAATCTATCCGCAATCCATGAAGAAGGAAGGGTCCGATGTCCCCTGAAGCTGCTCCCGATACCCAGGCGCCCGCCCACATCACCGCCGAGCACCTGCTCATCCCGACCTTGCGCGCCTGGCAGATCTATCTCGAAGACCAAGATAACAGCCCGCATACGGTCAAAGCCTTCCTGGCGGATCTTCGCCTGCTGGCCTCCCGCTTGCCAGCCGATCGCAAGCTGGGCGAGATCACCACAGCCGAGCTAAATAATTTCCTCGACTGGATGCAGCATCATCGCGGCGTGCCCTGCAGCCCGAAAACACTCTCCCGCCGGATTACCTCGATTAAAGCTTTATTTCGTTGGCTGCATGCCAACGGAGTAATCCTGTCCGACCCGGCCGAGAAAGTCCTTCAGAAATCAGCGGTCAGCCCGCTTCCGGTAGTGCTAACCCCCCAGGAGATCGAGGCAGTGATGGCAGCCGCCGAGGCCCACCGCCGGGCTGCCCGTCCGGATGCCCGCCCCTATGCCCTGTTGGCGCTGCTCCTGGCGACCGGGATCAAGAAGGGCGAATGCCTGGCGCTGGCCCCCAACCATCTCGACCTGCAGGCCCCCAACGGCCCGCTCTTGTTCGTCCGCTATGCCAGCCCACAGAACCGCTACAAGGAACGAAAAATTGACCTGCCGGCCAGTTGGGTGGCGGCGTTTCAGGAATATCAAAGCCAGTATGATCTGAGCGAGCGGCTGTTTCCCTGGTCGCCGCGCCGCCTGGAATATCTCCTCGAAGACCTGGGCGAAGAAGCCGGGTTGACCAAGCACCTGTCTTTCGATATGTGCCGTTGGACCTGTGCCCTGGTGGACTGGCAGTCTGGGGTTGACCCGACCAAGATCCGCCAAAAAATGGGCGTATCGAAAATTCAATGGCGAGAGTTAAGCCTGAAGCTGGAGCAGCTCTCAGCGTAACGAATCCTGGAAATAAAGAACCTGGCAGGGCCAGGTTCTTTATTTCCAGGATAAATCAATTCGTCATCAAGCCCAGCACCATCGTCAAGACGATGATGATGCTGAAGGCGACGAAGACGATCCGCTGCAGGCGGATGCTCTTCTCTTCACTGCTGCGGGTGGTTTTGCGGGAATTGTTCTTACCGGCCATAATTCTCTTACTATTCCTTCGTGAGTAGGTTACAGTTTTCAAGCCTAATCATATCATTAATCCAGGTGATCTTTTAGCGCTTGTGCCAGGGCTGCGGTGATCCCGGGGATAGCGGTCAGCTCCTCAATCGTCGCCTGGTGGATGTCTTCCAGCGATCCGAAGCGGGTCAGCAACAGCTTGCGCCGAGCCGGTCCGATCCCCGGCACTGAATCTAGCCGAGAAACCACGCTGGCCTGGGCGCGCCGGTTGCGATGGGCCGTGATCGCCGAGCGGTGTGCTTCATCACGGATGCGCTGGATCAGGTAGAAGCCCTGCGAGTGGCGCGGCAGCAGCAGCCCTTCAGACCGCCCCGGCAGGAATAACTCCTCGTTCTGCTTGGCCAGGCTGACCACCGGCACCACCTCCAACAGGCCAAATTTCTCCAGCACGCCGACCGCCCGGCTGAGCTGGCCTTTGCCGCCATCGACCATCAGCAAATCAGGCAGCAGGGCAAAAGCCGGGTCTACTTTCTTGCCCGGCGTCTCGCCGGCCTCCTGGACGCTTTTCCAGCGATTGAAACGGCGAGTGAGCGCTTCTTCCATGCTGGCAAAATCGTCCGGCCCTTGTACGGTGCGGATGTTGAAGCGCCGGTAGAGGCTCTTCTTCGGTACGCCCTGTTCAAAGACCACCATGCTGGCCACCGTAGCCGTGCCCTGGGTGTTCGAAATATCGTAACATTCGATCCGGTTGAGCAGGCTCTGCAGCCCAAGCGCCTCGCGCAGCTCGCTGAGCGCCTGTTCCTGGCGGACGCGGTCGGTTTCCCACTGCGCCTGCAAGCTGCGCAGGGTCTCGGCAGCGTTTTCGGCCGCCATTTGGATCAGCTCCTGCTGGATGCCCTGGCGCGGCACCAGGATTTCGACCATCCCGCTGGCGCTCTTCTGCTGCAACCACTGGCGGATAATGTTGGCTTCTTCGACTTCCTCCGGCAGCAAGACTTGCGGCGGCACCACCTGCGCCTGGTCATAAAACTGTTTCAAGAATTCGGCCATCACATCCGAGTCGCTGGCCGCTGAGGCGCCTTCGAGCAGGAAATAATCCCGCCCGATCAGCTTGCCGCCGCGGATGAAAAAGACCTGCACGCAAGCTTCGCCATCCGAGCGGGCCAGCGCCAGCACGTCCGAGTCTACGTAATCAGCCGAGATCACTTTTTGGCGCTCAACCACGTTTTCAATCGCCCGGATCTGGTCGCGCAGCGCGGCAGCGCGCTCGAAGCGCAGCGCC
>JAYRWF010000503.1:0-1878 GCA_041918195.1 Anaerolineales bacterium | reverse complement strand
CGAGCGAGAGCTGGGCTGGAAGGCCGAGCTCGGCCTGGATGAGATGTGCGCCGACTCCTGGCGCTGGCAATCCCAAAATCCAAGCGGGTATGACGAATAGCAGTCTGCAGATGCCTGGCGATCCAGCCAGGCATCTGCAAATCATCTATGTAGATGAAGTCTTGCTGGCGGTCAACAAACCGGCTGGCCTATCCAGCCTACCGGATGGCTACGACCCGGCAGCGCCGCACCTGAAATCATTGCTCGAACCAGGATTTGGCCGCCTGTGGATCGTCCATCGCCTGGACCGCGAGACCAGTGGGATTGTCCTGCTGGCGCGTAACGCTGCCGCCCACCAGCATTTGAACACCCAGTTCGAACAGCGCCAGGTTGCCAAGCGCTACCAGGCAATTATCTGCGGTCGGCCGGATTGGACCGAGCGCCTGGTCCGCCTGCCGCTCCGGCCGGATGGCGACCGCCGCCATCGCACGGTGGTCGACCCCCGGCTGGGAAAGCCAGCCGAAACTACCTTCCAGATCCTGGGAATATTCGCCCGCTTCGCCTGGCTAGAAGCTATTCCGCATACCGGGCGCACCCACCAGATTCGCGCCCACCTGGCGGCTATTGATCTGCCAATCCTGGGGGATCAATTGTACGGCGGAGGCGCGGCGTTGTATTTATCGGACCTAAAACCCGGCTTTGGCCATGGGACGGCGCCGGAATGCCCCTTAATTCACCGCACCGCCCTGCACGCCTATTCAATCGATTTCGTCCATCCAACCAGCGCTGCCCGCCTCCATATTGAGGCGGTCTATCCTAAAGATTTCAACGCAGCGCTGCGCATGCTCCATCGTTACCCCGGATAAGCTGCCCAACCAACGCCGGGGGTCATGTTAGATAAATATAAGAAATCCCCTCCGCCAGCTTGCCTTGCTTGACGTTCCCTTTCCAGCGTGGTATGATTTTATTCAGATAATTAGCACTCTCGTGTGGAGAGTGCTAAAATTTGGAACCTTGCGATGGCCGAGTTAACCGAAAGACAGAAACTCATCTTAGCGCTGGTGATCCGCGATTACCTAGAGCTGGCACAGCCAGTTGGATCGTTTCACCTGGTCGAGGCGTATGGCCTAAAGATGAGCCCGGCGACGATCCGGGCTGAGATGCTGACCCTCACCGAGCTCGGCTATTTGCGCCAGCCGCACACCTCAGCCGGGCGAGTCCCGACCGAAGATGGCTATCGCTATTTCGTTCGCAAATTAATGGGGCAGACTGACCTGCCGGACACCACCAAGCGGACGATCAGCCACCAGTTTTACCAGGCTGGCCTGGATGTTGATCGCTGGATGCGCCTGGCTGCTTCGGTGTTGGCCCAGCAATCCCAGGGTGCTTCGTTGGTTACCGCGCCACACCCTGAGCAGCCTGTTTTTAAGCATGTCGAGCTGATCGCCACCCACGGCCGGCAGGTATTAATGGTGCTGGTGCTGGCAGCCGGCGAGGTCAGCCAGCAGATGCTGGCGTTGGCAGAACCGGTTTCCCAGGAACGGCTGAGCGCAACCGCACAGGAATTGAATAACTTGCTGGCTGGGCTGCACGCTGATGAAATTGCCCGGCTGGCTTACAGCGTAGCCGGTGCGCCGCTTGGAGCGCTCGAGCAGGATATTATCCGCCTGATCCTGGAAGATATGCGCCGGACTGGCGAGGTGTTAACCGGTGAAGTATACCGGGATGGCTTGAGTCAGGTGCTGACGGAGCCAGAGTTCAGTGAGATGGATGTCGCTCGCAACGCCCTGCGCATTCTAGAAGAACGCCCTTTGTTGGAAGACTTGCTTTCACGAACCATGCTGAACAGTGAGATGGGCGGCGTCCAGGTTCTGATCGGCGGCGAGGGTACCTGGCAGG
>JAYRWF010000502.1:0-2280 GCA_041918195.1 Anaerolineales bacterium | reverse complement strand
GTTTTCGAAATCGATCTTTGGATTCGGTCGAGTAAAATGTAAGCTGGGCGGGATCAGACCATTCTTTAGCGCCAGAGTGGTTTTGATCAGGCTAACAACACCCGCCGCAGCATCCAGGTGACCAACATTCGTCTTGACTGACCCAATCGCGCAGTACTGCTTTTCATCCGTGCCAGCCTGGAAAACCTGGGTCAGAGCTGCGACTTCTATCGGGTCGCCCAATGCAGTCCCGGTTCCGTGAGTCTCGATATAGGATATGGTTGCCGGGTCAACATTGGCGATCGCCTGGGCTGTACTGATGACTTCAACTTGCCCTTCGATACTCGGTGCAGTATATCCAACCTTGACAGAACCATCGTTATTGATCGCCGAACCTTTAATTATGGCATAAATAGTGTCGCCATCCCGCACTGCATCCGCCAGGCGCTTGAGCACTACCACGCCAGCGCCGTTGCCGCCAACGGTACCTGCCGCGCGCGCATCGAAGGCGCGGCAGTGGCCATCTGGCGAGGTAATTCCACCCTCCTGATACAGATAACCACCTTTTTGGGGCAGGCGAATATTCACCCCACCCGCCAACACCATGTCGCAATGGTAGCTTAACAGACTCTGGCAGGCTAAATGGACCGCGACCAGGGAAGTCGAGCAGGCTGTCTGGACATTGATGCTTGGGCCGCGCAGATTCAGCTTGTAGGAAGTCCGCGTTGGCATGAAGTCCTTATCGTTACCCAGGTTCAACTGGTAACCGTTTACAGACTCCATAATTTCCAGGTTGGGCAGCAGATTGAACATCATATAGGTGTTCATACCCGATCCAGCGAATACACCGATCCAGCCTGGATAGGTTTCCGGGTTATAACCGGCGTTTTCAAGCGCTTCCCAGGCAATTTCCAGAAAAACCCGGTGTTGAGGGTCCAAGATCGCTGCCTCACGCGGATAGATATTGAAGAAACTGGCGTCAAAATCTTCAACGCCCTCCAGGACTCCGCCGGCTTTGACGTAATGAGGATCCTTAATCAACTCAGGCGCTATTCCGGCTGCTTCAACTTCCTCATCGGTGAAAAAGGAAATCGATTCGACGCCATTACATAAATTTTGCCAGAACGCGTCAAGATTCCTGGCCCCAGGAAACCGGCCAGCCATTCCAACAATCGCCACTTCCATGGGGCGCGTTTCTTCGAGCGCAGAGAGAATTTGGCTCAGGTCATGACTCATGTTACTCATTGTCTCCAGGCTTACGGTTCTCTGTCTTTTTCGGTGCTACACCGCTGGAAGGGGATTGCCGGGCAGGATTTTCGGCCTGCCGTTTCTCACCAGGAGAAACATTTCCCTGTGGTCCAATCCGCTTCAGCGCCGCTTCGCGCGCAGCCGAAGCACGAGTGTTGGCGATCTCGCGCATCCGGTCTACCTGCCGCTTCATGGCTTCTTTCTGAAGCTCGGCGCGATCCTGAGTTTTCTGAAGATTAGCCTGTTCAGGACTATCTTTACTCAGGTAATCAGCCAGGGATATTACCGTCGGGTAGCGGAACAAATCCACCATCGAAAAGGTTCGATTGAGAGTTTCTTGCAACCGGGTGTGAGCTTTGAACATCAAGAGGGAATGCCCGCCCAGGTCGAAGAAGTTGTCGTTCAGGCCCACTCGCTCAATGTTCAGAACTTCTTGCCAGATGCCAGCCACGATTCGTTCCATCTCGGTCTGCGGAGGAACATAAGCCGCGTCGAGCTCAGGCCGAGAATTATCCACATCCGGCAGAGCTTTCCGGTCGACCTTGCCGTTGTTATTCAGGGGCAGAGCATCCAGCAGGACGAATGCCCCCGGGATCATGTACTCTGGCAAGTACTGGCGCAAGTAGCTGCGCAAGTCATTCACACTCAGGGACGCGCCTGGTTCAGGCGACAGATAAGCGACCAGGCGCTTCTCTTCATGTTTGTTGCCGCGCGCCACCACCGCCGCCATTTGCACCTGAGGGTGCTGGCTAATCACCGACTCGATTTCCTCCATCTCGATCCGAAAACCACGAATCTTGACCTGGAAATCGACCCGGCCCATAAACTCCAAATTGCCATCCAGGTCATAGCGCGCCAGGTCGCCGGTCCGATAGAGGCGATCATGCGGAAAAGCCTGGTCATAGGGGTTGCCTGGCGTCGGAGTCCAGTAAGGATTGGTGATGAACTTTTCCGCTGTCATTTCAGGCCGATTCAAGTAGCCTCGCGCCACGCCGATCCCGCTGACATAAATCTCGCCCGGGATTCCAATCGGCACAGGCTGTCGATTCGAAT
>JAYRWF010000501.1:0-4907 GCA_041918195.1 Anaerolineales bacterium | reverse complement strand
GTACCATCTCCCAAGGTCAGCGTATACTGGCCACCGTTCCGGCAGACGATCTCTCGGACGAAGCTATCACTGCCGGATCCAGCGACAATACTTAACCAATCTTCCTCCGTCATGGTCGTGGTGTACACCCCTTTAAGAGAGTCAAGCACAGCCGGGTCTGGGGACGGTGTAGCCGTTGGGGGAGCTTTGGTCGGTTTCTCGGTCGGTGTTGGCGGAGGAGGGGGCTGGGTCGCTGTCGGCTCTTCCGTGGGCGTGGGCGCTGGCAGAGTTGGACTGGGAAGCGGCGCTTCGGTCTGTGGTGCTGATACCACCGCTGGCTCAGTGGCTGCATTCGACTCCGCCGAGGGCATAGCTGCCTGCCCCGAAGCGCAGGCGGTGGCAAATAAAAGGATGCTGATCAAACACAGAGTTATTTTCATCGCAGTCTCACCATATTCCTGTCATTCCAGATAATCTCCTACCTTTGGTAACCTTTCAGCGCGGGCTGGCTCAGCGCGTCAGTTGCCGGATTTCCAAACCTCCATCCGGAGCCAGGACGGTGAAATCGCCGGGTTGCGGCCCGGGCACCGCCCGCAGTAGATCCGCCGCGTCCTTTAGTTTTGCTCCCAGCGCGAAGGGGAAATTCGAGCCATCGTCCGCTGCTGCCAGCTCCAGGGCGCCTTGCTTTGCGGCTGTTTCGTTAGCTGCCGCGACGATCACTTGATCCGCCGTGACCTTGACGCGAAGTATCACGAAGCGATCCTGGTTGATGCCCAGTTGAACCGACCCTTCACCGAGCAAGTTGACGGTTTCGCTGGCTGCCGCCACCAGGGTTACTTTCCCCTGGCCGTTCTTCGGCAACTGGAGGGTTGCTTCCAGGTTCGGGGTGACCGCGCGCAGGGCGCCAGCCTGGTCACGCACGTTCATCGGAAGCGGAAAATTGGGCGATCCCATAACGGTGGTCTGGCTGATGCCATTGATCAGCGTTTCCAGAATCATTGGAGTGAAACTGATTGGATTTCCAAGCGGATCTTCAACTACTGCCAGGATGGTAATGGCGCTGTTCTCAACCGGAGCTGGAGCAGCCGGGCCGGCTGGGGTGGCTGGCGCAGAGATGCCCAAGGCTCGCTCGGTCTTTTCCAAAACATCAACCGCAGGCTGTCCACTGGGGGCGCTGCCAGCCGCAGGGACGCCGCTTTCAGCTCCCGCTGCTCCTGCGCCTGGCGTCCCACCGCTTCCACCTGGCGCTGCCGCACCACCATCGACCGCCCCTGCTCCAGGCAGACCGCCCAACCCGGCGCTATCTACACCCAGCAGCTTGAGAATCTGGTTCAACAAACCGGCTTTTTGGGTGTCGGTCACCGGCGGGGGTGGGGTATTCTGAGCAAATTGAGCGGTTAAATCTGCCACCTTATTGGCGATCGCCGCCGCCTGGCGCAAGGCTTCCTGCTGAGCTTGCCCGGCCAGGCTGCCAGCCTGCTGGCTTTGGTTGTTCGCCAGGCTGGACAGGTTGTTCAGCACCCCGGCCAGCACATCCGAGCGCGACATATCGCGGAACAGGTTGCCATTATTCAGCACGCTCAAGGCCTCCCGGGCTGTCGTATCCGGAAAGGCGGGCGGATTGCTGATATTGATCACGCTGCCTGGGACGGTCACATCGGTCTGCAGCGGCTCACCACGCAGTTGTTGGAGCTGTAAATCGGCTACCCTCGGCGCAGCATTCGGGATCGGCATATCCAGCCAGTTGATATAGCGGGTCGCATCGACTTTCTCCGAGGCATTCGCCCGCCCCAGGATCGCTTCGGCGAAAACCCCGTTGGTTGGCAGGAAGACATCTTGCGCTTTGATCTCCTTGCTTTTCTGCAGGGTGAAATCTTCAATCGCCTTTGGATGAGCCAGCAAGGCGGTCAGGTGCTGCATTGCCAGGGCATTCTGCTGGACCGCTGAATTCTGGATCTTCTTCATCCGGAAAACCAGCGTGTTGCCGGTGATGGCCAGCGGCTCCGGCTCGATGAATTCCGTCAGGTAAACCGCGGCGGTCGTTACCCCTGGAACGGTCTGCAGGCTGCTGAAGCGCTTGCGAAAGGCATTGGCAATCACCTGGCTAATCGCATTGGCGCTTGCTGCCACGATCTTCGCGGAGAGCAGGATAGCCCGGGTTTCATTCTTAACGATCGTCGCCAACTGGTCAGCAGTTTTTCCCCGGTTGGCAGGATCAGCCAGGATGTCCTTCAATTTGTTGATTATTCCCTGGGATATCTGCTGAATCTCTTTGTTCGTGAATGCCGGGCGCGCGCCTGCTGCTCTCAGGCCGGACGTCAACATCGACTCAATATCGCCAGCCAGGCCTTGCAGGACCAGGTCAGGCAACGGCTGGCGGGAGGTGAAGGCGTTAGCCCTGGTAAGTACTCGAAGGTTGGAATTGCCGGCTGACAGGCGTAGAACCGACCTGCTCTGGAACATCAGAGCGTCGACCAGGTCAATGATCTGCTCCTTTTCGATCGATAAGAGCAGCAAACGGGTGAAGAAATAACGCCGGGCATTGAAATAACGTTCCATTTCATCCAGGACCGCCGTGGAGGGGGCTTCGGGCGGGTTTGTGCCGCCTGCCCCACCTGCCCCAAGCTCAAAAACCAACGACCCATCCTGGCGGGCCTGCCGCTCGATACGGCTCACCGACAGGGACCGGCTGGAGCGGATTTCATCATCCTCCAGCCGCAAGCGAATATCCAGGAAAACTTCTTCATTCGGTGCCAGGTTGTCAACCTGAAAACCGGATACTTTCGCGAATTCGAGCGGCTCCGCAGCCAGAGACAGGCTGAAGCCCATCTGCGCGGCTGGAGTTCGATTCAAGCTGGCCAGGTTGCGGCTATCTTCCCCGCGAATCAATAGCCGCACGGCTAACGGCTGGTTATTCTGCAGAAAGGCGAACGGGTTTTGTCCGAAGGTGGGCCGGGTGATGAACACGGTGATATGCTCCAGGCTTTCAGCTTCAGACCTTTGGGCTTTCTCGATCCCAAAACCGACGATGAGATCAAATTTACTGCGCAGCTTGACATCCGTAACACCCGAGCGCAAGATGCTCCAGTATTCCATAATCAGCTCAACCGTGAAATCCAGCGGTCGAAAAGGCAGGTAGAGCAGCGGCTCAGCCGCCGTCAGGCGCAGCTCGGAACGATAGCGCTGCAACACTTCGTAGTACTGCAGGTTGAGCATATGGCTGTGGTTGTAGTTGGTGATATTGCGGCCGGTCAGGGTTTGAGACTCAGATTGTTCATCGGTGACGAAGATATTCGAGCGCAGCGATCGGATATTCGAGGCGTTCTGGCTGATCCGCTCACTGATATCCTGGTGGACATCGTTGATCACCTGCCGATCGCCAGAAGTATCGGTTCGGACAATGCCCAGTTGAGCATTCTTGGCATCCAGGGCGGCCGTGCCCACCGCCGCCGCCGCGCCGATCCCAAAACCCACCACAGCCCCGGCGCCAGCCCCAGCCAGGGTCGTTGCCAGGTCGCCCGGCCCGGTGACCAGCCCTGCCACCGCGCCAACTGCCGCGCCGATCGCTGCCCCGGGAATGATGCCGGCCACTCCCCCAACCAGGGCCCGGCTGGCCACTTCCGCCCCGGCAGTCGCCAGGGTACCGGCCGCCAACAACGTGCCGCCGTTCTGATGCTCGATCGCCGTCACCGTGGTGCACTCGTCCAGGGCGCGGGTGTGGAACAGGTTATTGGTGATTTTTTCACTCGCCGTGGTATCTTCTCCCCTTTGGGTGCGCTGCGAACGTGTCCAATCCAGGATGGCAATATTGCGCGACTCGCCAGGGGCTAACGCCAGGCTGAAGGTGATCTCGCCCAGGGAGGTACCGGTATTGATCCAGCGCTGGGTTGACTTGCTGGCAAAACCGAGGTGCAACACAACATCTGGATCGGCAGTCGGCGCCGCCCGGCTTGATTGCGTGAAATTGCTTATGGAGAGTGCTTTAAAAACCGGGAACAGATCAGCCAGCGGAGAATCGACATAGTGCTGCCGACCTTGATCATAGACCAAATTCAAGTCGTCTATGCGCAAGGTGTTTTCTTTAACGAACGTGCTGTAGGTGGCGACTGATTCGATCGAGCCGATCATCTGCGGCATCAGCTCTTCGGGTGCCGAAGCTGGTTCCCGGAAGACATCCCCGGCTGGGGCCAGAAAACGCTGCGCCTCCAGGAAAGGGCCAAACTGGGCGAGCTGGGCCACCGTCTGGACCCCAAACTCCTTGACCAGCAGGTCAGCAGCGGCCTGTGAGACGCTCGCCAGACTGGTGGTCGGAGCTTCCGCCAGGCTGCCCACCGCCAGCGCTGCCCCAGCCGGGCTGAGCAGGTCGGCCAGGCTGAGATCATGGGCGATCCGGCCGCTCGCCGCCAACACGACCAGGCGGGCATCGTGGACCGGTTTAAACTGCAGCAGGTCGCTGACCCGCCGGATGCCCAGGCTGTTCAACGCCGTAGTTTGGGCCGGGCTGAGCGATTTGATCGCCGCCAGGGATAGAATGGCCTGCAAATCGCTGCCATCACTGGCGTGGTGGATAATTGTTGAAGTAGTCATCACGAACCTCCTCAATCGCGGATAAAAACCACGTAGGGGCTAACTCCTACCCCATATGTTGTTCCAATCTTCCAACCTGAAAGGGCGCAGTGAGGTCCAACGGGTAGCCCAATTCGCCTGCTGCACCCGCTTATCTATCTGCCCGCCGCTGAGCTGGAGCACATGCATTATGAACTTATCCCAAAGGCGCGGTTAACTCCACCTGGATGTTATCCGGGTCGCGGAACGCCAGCACCGCGATGCCGAACGGCTCCAGCGGCTTGATCTCGCCATGATCGATGCCTCTGGCGTTGAACAAAGTGGCCGCGGCTTCCAGGTCGGCCACGCTCGCCACGCTCGCC
>JAYRWF010000500.1:0-3643 GCA_041918195.1 Anaerolineales bacterium | reverse complement strand
TCCCCAACCCGACCCCCCTGCGGCCAACCGCTACCAGCCCGATCGATTCGCTGGTGGCCAAATCGGCGGCCACCCAGACCGCCGCCGCGGGTACGTCCCAGACACCCCTGGCGTTCACCCCGGCAGCCACCCCGGTCTTGCCAGCCTACCCGCGTCGCCTGTACGATCCTTTCAAGGACAATACCAACCAGTGGCTGACCGGGATTGAAGGTAGCCTGGCCTGCTGGCTGGCTGGCGGGCGATACACCTGCCAGACCCAGGCTGAGCAGGCCGCCAATCGATTTCAATGGCTGGATTCGGTCAGCCTGCCGGCTGAATTCACACTCAGTGCAGAGATCTGGCCGGGACCCGACCGGCCGCGCGGCCTGGGCGATTCCAACGCCGGGTTGGTCTTCCGCTCGACCGAGCAAGGTCGTTACGTCTTCTCGATCCGCAATGATGGCTATTTCCGGGTTTCGTCGATCCAATCCGCCCCGGCCAACTGGATCGATTTGATTGCCTGGCAGCCCTCTCCAGCTATCCGGCGCGGCGAGGATAACCGCTTGAGTGTAGCCGGGCGCGGCTATCATTATGATTTGTTTATCAACGGCCAGTTCGTCGCCAGCATCGACGACAACCAGTGGCCGGAAGGCGCACCGGGCCTGCACCTGTTCACCGCCCCAGGTGAAAAACCAGCCGTGGTGGAGTTCGATAATTTTGAGCTGCACTACCCGTGAAATTGGAATATAATGAAAACAGCCTGGCCGTCCAGACCCAGCCAGGACCCGGGGTTTGTTTATGGCATTGATCCGTCGAAACGCTCGCCCACCGCTCCACCTGACCCAAAAGGGAGTTGAACGTCAGGAGGATTGGGTGCGCATCCTGACCCACGACCCGACCAGCAGCGAAGGTTTTGTCGCTGAAAGCAGCGCCCTGGGTATCTTAGCCCTGGCAAGCAGCCTGCTGCTTTTCCTGGCCTTGATCCTGATGCAACCGGTGATTAACCGGTTTTTCCCCAGCCCTTTCCCGAACCTGGCCACTCTGGCCTTCATTCTGTTCGCCCTGGCTGTCAGCCTGTATGTGACCTGGCTGCTACGCTGGCTGTTGAAACGCCGGAAGCCGGGAGGCAACCCAGAACTGCTCCGTGTCAGCACAATCGGCTTTTTAGCAGTTTTGACCAGCCTTTTTCTCGGACTGTTGCTGACCGAATTTCTATTTTGGTTGTTTACGAGCGCTGGCATCCAGATTTTGATCAACGAGCTGTTCGCCTTGATCCGCTGGATCGGATAACTTGACCAGGAGGCGCCAATTGAATACTGCTTTGCTGCTGATCGACCTGCAAAACGATTACTTTCCAGGTGGGAAAAATCCACTGGTCGGCAGCCCACAGGCAGCCGGGCATGCCCGCCGGCTGCTGGATGTTTTCCGCCCAAAAGGCCTGCCGGTGGTGCATATCCAGCACCTGTCGCTCCGGCCGGGGGCAAGTTTCTTCGTCCCCGGCACGCCGGGAGCCGAGATTTACCCGCTGGTCGAGCCGCAGGCTGGCGAGCTCGTCATCGAGAAGCACTACCCAAATAGCTTTCGTGAAACCGGGCTGCTGGAGAAGCTGAACCAGCTTGAGATCGGCCGCCTGGTGGTGTGCGGGATGATGACCCACATGTGCCTGGACGCCGGGGTGCGTGCGGCAGTCGATTACGGCATTGAATGCTGGGTAGCAGGCGAGGCTTGCGCCACCAAAGACCTGAGTTTTGGCGGAGTGAACGTACCGGCCGGGCAGGTCCAGGCGGCGTTCCTGGCTGCCCTGGCAGCAGCCTATGCCCAGGTGCTAACCGTTGACGAGATTCTCGATCGCTTATGAATAACCACTACCATTCACGCCCCTACGACTGTTTTGATGACCTGACCCGGATGACTGATTTCCTGGCTGAGTTGCGCCCACCGGGTTTATTGGGCGAATATCCCAGCCCGGCTGATCTGAATGAGGAACTGCAGGATGTGATGACCCAGTGCTGCACCCGGCTGTGGTTCGACGACCACGAACGCCTGGCAGCCTTTGCCAGCGGCACGCGCTGGGGCAGCCTGGTCTTCGAATGCCAGCCTGAGGCTTTGGCTGAGCTGGGCGACGAGATCGTGGATTGGGGCCGCACCTGCCTGCTGCGACTGCGCCTGTCAGGCGAGCTGCTGGCAGAACCGGGGGCGCCACTGACGCTCGAAGCCAATTGTGGCAGCAAAGACCCGGCGCGCGCCGCCTTGCTCAGCGCGCACGGTTTCCAGCCCAGCGGGCAGCGCAGCCTGCGCCTGGTGCGCGACCTGAGCGAACCCTTACCCGCTCCGAGCCTGCCAGAGGGATTTAAATTCCGCAGCCTGGGCGGGGTCGAAGAAGCCCCGGCGGCGGTAAACCTGCACCGGGCGGCGTTCGGCACAACCTACCTGACGGTCGAAGACCGCCTGGTTTGGATGCGGGATCCAGATTATGAACCAGAGCTCGACCTGGTGGTGGAGGCTCCAAATGGCCACCTGGCAGGTTATGCTTATTGCATCATCCACCCGGCCGAAACCAGCGCTAACGGGCGACAGGAAGGCATGACTGATCCGGTGGCAGTGCACCCCGATTACCAGGGGCGTGGCCTGGCACGCAGCCTGCTGCTGGAAGGGATGCGCCGCTTGAAAGAACGCGGCGCGCAACTGGCTGTGCTGGGCACCGACGGCGAGAACCTGGCGATGCAGCGCGCTGCCCTGGCAGCCGGCTTCCAAATTGTGTCCGAAAAAACCTGGTATTCGACCCTCATTGATCCACTTAAAACGCACCACAACTCATGACCGAAAAAAAATCCACTCCTTTACAAATTGAAGACGCCGCCCGGCTACCCTTACCAGGTATGGCGATTCCCGGCGGGCTGGCTTTCAGTCCGGATGGACGCTGGATCAGCTACCTGTTCAGCCCAGGCGGCAGCCTGGTGCGCCAGTTGTTCAAGTACAACCCGATCAGCGGAGAACATAGTCTGCTAGCTGCCCCAGCGGGCGCCGCCCAAGGGGAAGATAACCTGTCTCCAGAAGAACGCCTGCGCCGGGAAAGGCTGCGCCAGTACGAGCTGGGCATCACCAGCTATGCCTGGTCAGCGGACGGACGGCGGTTGCTGATCCCACTGCCGGATGGTTTATACGTCCAGGAAGACCTCGCAGGCGGGCTGGAGCGGCGGGTGGAGGCCAGCGGCGGCGCACTGCTCGACCCGAGCTTTTCGCCGGATGGCGAATGGATCGCCTATGTACAGAATGGCGAGCTATGGATTGCACCCAGCTCAGGCGGACCGCCGCGCCGGCTGACTGGCGGTGATCTGCCCGATGGCAAAACGCGCGGCCTGGCCGAATACATCGCCCAGGAGGAGATGGACCGCCGCCAGGGCTACTGGTGGTCACCAGACAGCCAGCGGATTGCCTTTAGCGAAGTCGACGAGCGCCAGATCCTGCCCTACCGGATCATGCACCAGGGTAAAGCTACCACGGGGCCGCAGGCCCAGGAAGACCACCGCTACCCGTTTGCCGGCGGCCCAAACGCCCAGGTGCGCCTGGGGGTGGTTGGTCTACAGGATGGTCAGACCGCCTGGATGGACTTAGGACCGGAGACGGATCTCTACCTGGCGCGGGTTGAATGGATCGACGCCAG
>JAYRWF010000499.1:0-4854 GCA_041918195.1 Anaerolineales bacterium | reverse complement strand
GTCTTCGTTAGAGAGCCGCCCGCCGGCAACGGTAAGCAGGTTAGCGCCGGCCCGGCTGAAGCCCTCGGCTGCAGCCGCCAGGGCCTCCTCCCAGGAGGCTGGGACCAGCTCGCCGTTCTTGCGCACCAGCGGTTGGTTCAGCCGTTCGCTATCCTGGGCGTAATGGTAGCCAAAACGGCCTTTATCGCAGATCCAGATTTCGTTAACCGCTTCGTTTTGGCGCGGCATGGCGCGCTTGATCAGGATTTCGCCGCCCGCTGCAGCTTCGCGGCGCACATTCAAAGTGGTGTTGCAGCCCACCGGGCACTGGGTGCACAGCGATGCCCCAGCCTTCAGTTCCCAGGGTCGCGCCCGGAAGCGGAAATCCGTCGTGGTCAGCGCGCCGACCGGGCAAATATCGGTGGTGTTGCCCGACCAGTACGAGTCGAACCCGGGCTCAGAGTAGGTGGCAATTTCAATTCGCCGGCCGCGCTGGTGGAAACCGATCACCGGGTCTTCAGCAATCAGATCCTGGAAGCGTACGCAGCGACCGCACTGGATGCAGCGCTCGCGGTCCAGGTAGATCAGGTCTCCGAGCGGAACATGCTTGGCGAGGTGCATTTTGTCGCTGTATTCGAAGCGGCTCTCGCCCGGCCCCCAGGCCATAGTCAGGTTTTGCAGGGGACATTCGCCGCCTTTATCGCATACCGGGCAGTCGAGCGGGTGCGATGTGAGCAAAAATTCGATCACGTCTTTGCGGGCGTCGGTCACTTTTTTGCTCAGCCCGTCCACCACCATTCCTTCGCTGACCGGCATGGTGCAGGCGGTTTCCAGCTTGGGGCCGAACTGGATCTTGGGCGAGCCATCCGTTTCCAGCACAGGCTGTCCAGTAGCCCGGTCGATCACCGGACGGCCGATATCCACCAGGCACATCCGGCACATCCCGACCGGCTCCATCTTCGGATGGTAGCAGAAAACCGGGATATCGATCCCTATCTTTTTTGCGGCGTCCACAACCAGCGTTCCTTCCGGAACGGTGACTGCTCTGCCATCGATTGTCAGGTTCACCATTTTTGGCATAGGTTTTTCGATGCTCCACGCATTCACGCTTAGGACCGGACGTTTACCTTGAAATCATTTGGAAAACGATCGATACCACTTAATACGGCTTCAATCGAGAACTCGCCCAACGCGCACAGGCACTTGCCCTTAATCTGGCTGGCCACTTCGTGCAACAGGGTGACATCTTCTTGTTTAAAATCCTGGCCAGCCAGTTTTTCGGTCAGGTGGCTCATCCAGAAGGTGCCTTCACGGCAGGGGGTACATTTGCCGCACGATTCGTGGCGGAAGAAGTGGATTGTTTTATTAATCAGCCAGGGGATACTGACCGAATCGTCTACTACAATCACCGAGGCCGAGCCAAGCTGGGCCCCGACGCGCGGGACGCTTTCGTAATCCATCGGGGTATCGAGCGCCTCTTCCGTGGCGACGATCAACGACGAGCTGGCCCCAGCCGGCATAATGGCCTTGATCGGATTGCCGTTCAGGATTCCGCCGCCATAGGTGTAAATCAATTCGCGGAAAGTGACTCCTAAGGGCAGCTCATAATTGCCCGGGCGGACTACACTGCCCGAAAGCGAGAAAATCTTCGTCCCTGGGCTTTTGTCGGTGCCGAGCTGGCGATACCAGTCTGAGCCGTTCGCCAGGATCAGCGGGACGTTGGCCAGGGTCTCAACATTATTCACAATCGTCGGTTTGCCGTACAGGCCGTAGGAAGGTGGAAAGGGCGGGCGCAGGCGCGGCTGGCCGAGTTTGCCTTCAATTGACTCGAGCATGGCGGTTTCTTCGCCGCAAATATAGGCCCCAGCGCCCAGGTGGGTATACAGCCGCAGGGAATAATTCGTGCCAAACAGGTTCTCGCCCAGCAGGCCGGCGGCTTCCAGTTCGGCGATTTTTTGATCCAGTTGGGCGGCTACTGGCCAGAATTCGCCGCGCAGGTAGACGTACGCAGCATTGGCCTGGACCGCAAAGGCGCAGATCGCTAATCCTTCCAGGAATTGGAAAGGATTGAATTCCATAATCTCGCGGTCTTTGAAGGTGCCAGGCTCCGATTCATCAGCGTTGGCAACCACGTAATGCGGGAAGTTCTTGTTATCGATGAAATTCCATTTCAGGCCGGTCGGAAAGCCAGCGCCGCCCCGACCGCGCAAGCCGGAAGCTTTGACAATCTCGACCACTTCGGCCGGCGTTTTGGTCGTGACGACCTGGTGGAAGGCCTGGAAGCCGCCGTTCGCACGGTACACCTCGAGTTGGTCGATCTGGGGAATCACGCGATGGCGCAGCAGGCGGATCTGCTGGTCGGGCAAGCTGGGTTGCGGTGTAGGGGTAGATTCCATGTTTACCTTCGCTTCCCGGCGGCTTCGGCGCGCAGCGTGTCGATCAGGGCCATCGCGCTATCCACCGACTGGTTTTCATGATAGCTCAAGCCATCGCCGGATTGGACCTGGAACATTGGCGCTTTATCGCAGGCCGCCAGGCACATCACCGCTTCGACCGTAATCAGGCCATCGGCGGTGGTTTCTCCGGGTTTGATATTGAGACGTTTACAGAGTTCTTCCAGGAATTTATCGGCCCCGCGTAGCGCACAGGGCAGGTCGGTGCAGACCTGGATGCGATAGCGGCTGGTAGGCTGTTCATAATACAGGCTGTAAAAACCGGCGATCGAAGCAACCTCGGTGCGGTCCAGCTCAAGGATCTCGGCGATATCTTGCATCCCCGCCAGGCTGGCGTACAGGCGGCCGGTTTCGTGGACCGAATCGCGCTGCGCCAGGTATAGCAAGGGCATTACCGCTGAGCGTTTGTGCTCGGCCGGGTATTTGGCGAGAATGGCTTGAATTTCGTTGGGGTATTTTTCTAGCAGTTTATTCATATGATTTCGCCCGTTTCCAGCTTACCGGTCAATGTCGCCTAAGACGATATCCGCCGTACCGATCAAGGCAACCAGGTCTGCCACCAGGTGGCCTCTCGAAAGCATGGGCAGAATTTGGAGATTGTTGAATGAAGGGGTACGCCAGTGCACCCGGTAGGGCTTCGGGCTGCCATCGCTGACCAGATACACGCCCAGCTCGCCGCGCGGTGACTCAACCGCTGAGTAGACCGCCCCAACTGGTGGGGTGAAGCCTTCCGTCCACAGCTTGAAGTGGTGGATGACCGCTTCCATGCTGGTGCCCAACTCGGAGCGCGGCGGCGGGACGTATTTCCGGTTATTGCTGCGCACCGGGCCATACGGCAGCTTGTTCAAGGCCTGCTCCACAATCCGCAATGATTGGCGCATCTCCTCCATCCGGACGACATAACGGGCGAAGGTATCTCCGTCGGTATGGGTCGGTACGTTGAAATCATACTGTTCATAACCACAGTAAGGCCGGGCTTTGCGCAGGTCGTACGAGACACCGCTGGCGCGCAGCATCGGGCCGGTGACTGCCCATCGCAAGGCTTCTTCCTTGGTCAAGACTCCCAGCCCGACCACTCGTTCCAGGAAGAGCGGGTTATTGGTCAGCAGGGTTTCATATTGCTCGATACGGGCCGGGAAGACCTTGATAAATTCGCGCACCGCTTCCTCGAAGCCGGCTGGGACATCGCGCCACAGCCCGCCAGGCCGGAAGTAAGTGGTCATCATCCGCTGGCCAGAAGCCATTTCCATCATGTCCAGGATCATCTCGCGTTCCCGGAAGCAGTACAGGAAGACTGACATCGCCGCCAGGTCGAGAGCGTGCGTGCCCAACCAGACCAGGTGCGAGGCGATGCGCTGCAGCTCGGTGAAGATGATCCGGATGCCTTGAGCGCGTGGCGGGACATCCAGCTCGGCCAGCTTTTCGATCGCCATCACGTAGGCCAGGTTATTGCCCATCGTGTTCAGGTAGTCCAGCCGGTCGGTCATCACCTCGGCTTTCAGGTAGGTCTTGGACTCCATGTTTTTCTCGACCCCGGTATGCAGAAAGCCAATGTCCGGGATGACGGTGATCACTTTTTCGCCGTCCAGTTCAAGCAGCAGGCGCAGCACGCCGTGGGTGCTGGGGTGCTGCGGGCCCATATTTAGTAAGAGGGTTTCACCTTCCAGCGCCCGCTCGGTGACCAGATGAGTCATCCCATCCAGCACGGCTTCGGAAGGGGGTAATGTTTGACGGACGATACCTTGTTCTTCCATAGCGCCTATTCCTTGGGATTCAACTTCTTGGCCTGGATTTGCTCGTAGTTAAAGGTGAACTGGGGCTCTTCATATCCTAATGGATAATCCTTGCGCAGCGGGTGCCCGGCCCAGTCATGCGGCATCAGGATGCGGCGCAGGTCGGGGTGCCCGGCAAAGCGAATCCCGAATAAGTCCCAACATTCCCGTTCGTACCAATCTGCATTGGGGAATACGCCAGTCAGCGAGGGAGCGATCGGCTCGTTACCGTTCAGGGGGACGGCGATCGACAGGATCAGGTCGCGCGAAATAGAGCGCAGTTGGCAAACCAGGTGGAAGCGGGGCGTTTCTTCTGGCCAGAAATCGACCGCAGTTTCGTCGATCAGCATTTCAAAGCTTTCTGCATCGCGCAGCATCTGGCAAACGGGGATCAACTGGTCCGGGCTTACCTGGATGGTTACATCGCCGCGAAATTCACTGACCGGTACATTAAACCGTTCGACCAGGCGGTGGGTTACTTCTTCCAGTCCGGCCATGGTCGTTTGCTCGGTTTTCGGGGATAGGGGTGTGTTGTGGGGTGCATCGTTCATAAACCCAGGCGCTCCTTAATCTCTCAACTTGACGTGCTCACCCTTGACTTTTTCGTGCAGGGTCATAATTCCGTGGATCAACGCCTCGGGGCGCGGCGG
>JAYRWF010000498.1:0-2561 GCA_041918195.1 Anaerolineales bacterium | reverse complement strand
AGCCCGGATAAAGGCCTGATCGACCTCTGCATTTGCCTGCATGAAATCCAGGTAGCCAACATCCTGAAGGTGCTCAAAACGCTGTTGCTTTTGCTCGAAGATTTGGAAGGGCTTCCCGCCAAAATGCGCCAGGACTGGGTCGGTAAAGTAAATTGTGCGCGGCAGAAAGATAAAACCGCGGATATCGAAGTAAAAGTGTTGCCTGATCCAGGCTTCTGGATACTCCCCCTCGACCAGGCCTACGAACAAAAGCTGAGCCAGGTGGACAATCTGCTGATCGAGGACGATCTTTTCACCATCCTTCGGTTTTAATTGGATGCTTTCGAAAAATTCCCGGCTGTGCACCTGGGCTTCAAGCTTTTCCCTGGGTTCAAGTTTAATCGCCTCCCAGCCTTGGGGTGGATATAAGCTTTCCAGCGCATAGCGGAACTCGGTATGGTGCAAGCCCTCCAGTCCTGGATTGATTCGCTTCATTTTCTTCAGCAAGACATCAGAGAATTCTTGCGGACTGTTCAATCTGTTTGAACCGGTCATGCTCATCCTCTTATGATTGGCTCAGCAAGCGCTGGATTTCTGGTGATGCCCAGAGCGCTGCGCCGGTGGTATCGACGGTCAGATCGCAGATTTCCATTTGAGGGCGATAGGCGATTTCCGCCATGATGAACTGATCTTTGAAATAGCGATTGCGGAAGTAGTTAAGATCGTATTTCTTACGGTAGTCGATATCGCGTTTCCACTTGCGCTTCATCCGGACTGGGTCATCGGTCAGGTAAACCACCTTGATCCCGATCAGGTGGACAGTTTCCTCCAGCAGAAATGGAAAGTTGCCTTCGACGAAAATAATATCGGCCGGCTCGACCACGATTGGCGCGCCGCCGGGCTTTAGTTTACCGTCCAGGTTATGGCTGGAAGTGGCGTGGACGAAATCATAGCGTGGAATGCGAATGCTTTTCCCCTGGGTGATATCTTCCAGGGCTTGTTTGAGTAACTTAAAGTGCAAAGCCTGCTTACCTTCAGTATGAATTCCTCTGGCCTCGCGTTCATCGCGGTCGGTCAGGAAATTATCCAGTTCCAGCGAAGTAACTTTATGGCCGGTGTGCTCAACGACCTGTCGTAAGCGATCAACAATCTCGGTCTTCCCGGCTGCGGTGGGGCCAGCGATGGCAAGCAGAATTGGAGTTCCCCGGATAGCGATGAGTTTCAGGACGGATTGGATAAAGCAGGTATCGATTTCGGCATTGGCCTCCTTGAAAGCCTTGTAGCCGAGATCCTGCCAGCGCTCAAACTGGTTTTGGCGTGGTTCAAAACGTTGGAACGGTGCGCCGCCGAAATGAGCGAGCACTGGGGGGGTGAAATAGGTTGTGCGCACCAGGAAATAAAACCCCCGGATATCAAAATAAAAATGATGATTGATCCACTCGGAAGTGTATTCGCCGCTGACCAGGCCGATAAAAAGCATCTGGGCCAGGCGAGTGACCTGTTGATCAAGGGCGATCTGGTTGCCACGGAGCGGTTTAATCTGGATCTGGTCGAAAAACTCGCGCTGGCTGATGCGGGCGACGATATCTTCCGGGTTGTCTAAGGTGACTTGGTCCCAACCGCCGGCTGGAACCAGATCATTCAACGCGTAGCGAAATTCATACAACTCCAGCTCGCTGATTCCTGGGTTAATAGCTTGCATTCTTTCATACAGCGCCAACGAGAAGGTATCTGGATTTTGGAGGATGGTCATGGCGGTTGGTTGATCCTTATTCCAGGGTATAGGTCCGACCGGTGCCAGAGTGGATTGCCTCGTAAGCGCGGCGAGTCCTGGCGTAGTTGCCATCTCGATCGAGAGCAATTGCTCTTCCGACCCCGGAGACGACCTGCCCAAGCCCAATTTCGTCGAGCTGTTCTTGGAGCCTGGCGAGCAGTTTGGGAGCGCTGCCTGGCTCGGTGCTGCGCCCATCAAAGATCAGGTGTAAAAAGACTTCTTCCAGCCCGGCCTGGCGGCACATGCGCAGGATAGCCAGGGGATATTCGATCGAACCATGGGAGCTTTTTTCGGTTAACAGACCGATCAGGTGCAGCCGGGCTTGTTTGCGCCGGGTCTCCGAAATTGTGCGGCACAGAATTGGGTTGGAATAGAACGAGCCGTCCTGCATGGCCAGATCAAGGCGGACATCATCCTGGAGAACGACACGCCCCGCGCCGATGTTCATGTGTCCTGCTTCAGAGTTGCCAGCCTTGCCAGGCTTCAAGCCAACTGCTTCGCCATCGGCCCTCAATTGGGATGGCCGCGCATAGGCCATCAGATTATCCCATACCGGGGTGTTGGCCAGATGGATCGGGTTGGTGGCATCCTGTTTACCCAACCCCCAACCATCGAGGATAACCAGCAGGATCCGCCGGCCGCTGCCCCAGGCATGCCCGGGTATCAGTGGGTCCCCGGTCATGGCGAGCGGCTGCTCGATTTGTAAAATGGACAAGATGGTCGGGGCAAGATCGGACAGGCAGCCGTCATTGGCTGAAATGGGAGAGGCGGAGTGGGGATCGATTACAACAAGCGGGACGCGGTTGGT
>JAYRWF010000497.1:0-6398 GCA_041918195.1 Anaerolineales bacterium | reverse complement strand
TATCAAGATTGGTTCGAGGAGGTTATTTCAAGATGACAGAGAGTAAAGCTACCCCCAGCGACCGACCGCCGGTTGAAGTGCCTGCGGAGCTTAGCAGTTCGGTCCACATCACGACCCTGGATAAGATTTACAACTGGGGCCGCCGTTCCTCGCTCTGGCCGATGATGTTTGGCCTGGCGTGCTGTGCGATTGAGATGATCTGCACGGCTGCCAGCCGGTATGACTTCTCACGTTTTGGTATGGAAGTCATGCGTCCCAGCCCGCGCCAGGCTGATTTGATGATCGTTTCAGGAACTGTCACGAAGAAGATGATGCCGACGATCGTGCGCTTGTATAACCAGATGCCCGAACCAAAATACGTGGTGGCGATGGGCGCATGCGCTTCGGGCGGGGGGCCATTCAAAGAGGGCTATAACGTTGTTTCGGGCGTAGATAACTATATCCCGGTCGATGTATATATCCCGGGCTGCCCTCCAACTCCCCAGGCTCTGCTGAATGGATTGATCGCGCTGCAGAAGAAAGTGGATACTGAACACTGGCGCGATAGCCGCTGGTACAGCAAGGATCCAGTGGCAGAGATCCCGATTCCGGTGCTCGGCCCCGATATTATGGATCCCCGCGAATATGCGCTGATTGAAAAAATTACCAAAGAGAAACTTGTTGCAGCGGCTGAAGCTGCCGAAAGCCCGGCTTAGTGGAGCGCCTACCCATGAGTGAACAAACTGCCCCAATTCTTGAATCGACCCAGGCCTCCGAACTGGCCAGCCGCTTTCCGGGCGTGGTTACGCCGGATGAGCGGAAAGGCTATCAGGGGTACCTGGTAAATGCTGAAAACCTGGTCGAGGTGGCCACAGCCATTCGTGACGAGCTCGGGTACGATTATCTATCGTCGGTCACCGGTGTGGACTACCCATCCGAGGGTAAGCTGGAAGTGGTCTATCATGCTTTCCGCTCAACCGGCGGGCCGGCGCTGGTCTTTAAAGCCCAGGCGCCGCGCGATAACCCGGTGGTCGCCTCGCTGGTCCCCGTTTACCCAGGGGTCGAATTCCAGGAGCGCGAAACGTATGATCTGCTGGGTATCCGCTTTGACGGGCATCCGGATTTACGCCGGATACTGCTGTGGGAAGGATTTCATGGCTACCCGCTGCGCAAAGACTGGACCGAGCCTTATTTTGAGGAAGAAGGTAAGCCGTTCAAGAGCCGCTGGCCGGACGGGCACATCCAGCGAGTTGAGGATAAAAATCCATTTAATAAAAATGTCGATTATCCGGCTGGCTTCAATCCATTCGATTGGGAGCTGGCGACCGAACAGGCCGTTTATGAAAGCGCCCGGCGCTCGATTAAGTATCCGGCGTTCGTGACCGAAACGACTGAGCCGATCCTGGTTAACATGGGCCCGCAGCACCCTTCGACCCATGGTGTGTTCCGGATTGTTGTCGCCCTGGAAGGTGAAACGATCCTGTCGCTGAAGCCGGTGATGGGCTACCTGCATCGCAATCACGAGAAGATTGGCGAGCGAAATACCTTCCTGCAGAACATCCCCTTCACTGACCGGCTGGATTACCTTTCCTCGATGTCGAACAATTTTGGGTATGTGCTTGGGGTGGAAAAGCTGATGGGCGTCAAGCCGCCAGAGCGAGCTGAGTATCTGCGGGTGATTATGGCGGAACTGACCCGGATCAGCAACCATGTGTTTGCGATCGGGATGTTCCTAAACGACCTGGGGGCCTTCTTCACTCCGTCGCTGTATGCAATTGAGGAACGAGAACTGATCCTGGACGTCTTCGAGGCGGTCAGCGGCTCACGGATGATGTGCAATTACTACCGCTTTGGCGGGGTGGCGCGCGACCTGCCGGAAGGCACGTATGAAAAGATCCGCAACCTGGTGTTTGACCGGCTGCCGCGGCGGGTGGACGAGCTTGACCGTTTCTTGACGAACAACGAAATTGTGCGCTCCCGCACTGAGGGGGTTGGCGTGCTGACGCCGGAACAGGCGATTGCATTTTCGACCTGTGGGCCGGTGCTGCGCGCCTCCGGCGTTCCCTACGACGTGCGCCGGGCCGATCCTTACAGCATCTATGAGCGGTTTGATTTCGATGTGGCCGTACGCTATCATGGTGATACCTACGATCGCTACTTGATCCGGATTGACGAGATCCGCCAGAGCCTGCGTATCTTGCAGCAGGCTGTGCGGGATATGCCATCTGGATCGATCCAGGAGGGCAAACCGCAATACCAGGTGCGTGTCCCGGCTGGCGAGAGCTACGGGCGGGTCGAAGGGCCAAAGGGCGAGCTGGGTTATTATATTGTCTCGAATGGCAAGGCTAATCCGTGGCGCTATCACGTGCGAGCGCCATCGTTTATCAACCTGACCGCCTATGAAACCATGTGCTGGGGCAACAAGATTGCTGATGTGGTGGCAGTCCTGGGTTCGATTGATATCGTGTTAGGCGAGACGGATCGGTAAGGAGGCAGACATGGACGGTTCGGGTATTCTCAAAGGGATGGGCGTTACACTCAAACGTTTCGCCGAGACTTATATCGAAGATTTATCCTGGGCGTTTGGCAAGAAAGGTAAGCGTTACTTTTCTGAGGAGGGTATTGCCCGCCGGATGAGCTCAGATACGCGGGGCATTTTTACCATCCAGTATCCGGAAGAAAAGATGCCGGTGCCGGAAGAATTCCGCTTTATCCCCTTCCTGGTTTATGATGAAAAAGAGGATGGTACCATCCAGGATCGTTGCACTTCGTGTGGGATTTGTGCAAAGGTCTGCCCGCCGCAGTGCATTTGGATTGTACGTACAAACGATCCGAACACTGGGCGCCCGGTGCCGGAGCCAGCAGAGTTTTATATTGATGTCGATATTTGTATGAACTGTGGCCTGTGCGCCGAGTTCTGCCCATTCGATGCGATTAAGATGGACCATGATTACGAGTTGGCCGTTTATGATCGCCAGGCGGCGAATATTTTTGACAAAGACAAGCTTTCTAAACCGGCTTCGTACTATGCCCAAATTCGGCCGATCAATGCGGCGCGCGAGGATGCAGCCCGAGCCGAAGCAGAGGCTGCCAAAGCGGCTAAAAAAGCTGGTAAAGCTTAATCGTCGCGCGGCCGTGCAGGTCAGATATCCTGCACAGCCGCGCGATAGATTCAGAATGGTAGAGGAGTGCAATGTTTGGTAAACCGAAAGTAAATGAACAGGCAGTTTTAGGTGTCCTGGGCACCGTCCAGGAGCCAGAGCTGCATAAGGACCTGGTCACCCTGAATATGATTCGCAATCTGAAGATCGAGGGCGACAAGGTAAGCTTTACAATTATGCTGACAACCCCGGCTTGCCCATTGCGCAACCGGATCGAAAGTGAAGCACGCCAGGCAGTGCTCGGCCTGGATGGCGTGAAGACGGTTGAAATCAAGATGGATGCCAGCGTGCCGGCGGATGGCCGGGCGCGCGGGCTGCTCCAACTACCCATCCGGAATGCGGTGGCAGTGGCCTCCGGCAAGGGCGGGGTTGGAAAGAGCACTGTGGCGGTGAATATTGCAGTGGTGTTGGCGCGCAGCGGAGCGCGGGTTGGGCTGTTGGATGCTGATATCTACGGGCCGAACCTGCCGACGATGATGGGCGTGGATGAACTGCCGCCGGCGAAGGGCAATCGTTTACAGCCGGCAGAAGCGCATGGCGTCAAAGTGATGTCGATTGGTTTTCTGGTCAAACCGGACCAGCCGTTGATCTGGCGCGGCCCGATGCTGCATTCCGCCATCCGCCAGTTCCTGACGGATGTGGAATGGGGCGAGCTGGATTACTTAATTGTTGACCTGCCGCCTGGCACAGGCGACGCGGCGTTGAGCCTGGCGCAATCGCTGCCGTTGAGCGGTGGGATTATTGTGACGTTGCCGCAGCAAGTGTCGTTGGACGACGCCCGGCGTGGCCTGGAAATGTTCCGCCAACTGGAGGTGGACATTTTTGGGGTGGTGGAGAATATGAGTTATCTCGAGCTGCCGGATGGAAGCCGGATGGATATTTTTGGCTCGGGTGGAGGCGAGCGCCTGGCGCAAGAATCAGGTGTTCCGTTTATTGGCGCGATCCCGATGGATCCAGCGGTGCGACAAGGCGGCGACCGGGGAGCGCCAGTGGTTATCACCCAACCCGATTCGCCGGTGGCGAAGGCTTTTGTCCATATTGCTGAGGACATTGCCGCCCGAATCAGCGTGGCAGCGGTGAAACAGAATACGAGTTTTATCCCGATCAACCTAATCGGTTAAGGGCGAATGTATCTTGGGGCTGTCCAAAGGATCTGTCTGGATAGCCCCAAGATAAAAAAAGCTAACCATGCAAACAACTTCTGTACCATTTATTGTTGGGATCCGTTTTCAAAAAGTCGGTAAAATTTACCATTTCGATGCCAGCCGCTGGCGGGATGTTCGGGTTGGCGATTTTGTAGTGGTTGAAACCAGCCGCGGCAACCAGCTTGGGGAGGTTGCGGAATTGGTGGCGGATCCCACGCCACCCCCAGATGGCGCCTGGAAGCCAATCCAGCGCCTTGCCACGCCGCGCGACCTGGTGTTGCGCCAGCTCTGGCAGAAGAAGGAGCTGGAGGCGACGATTAACTGCCGGGCTAAACTGAGTGAGCTAAAGATCCCAGGGGTAAAGATCGTTACGGCGGAATTTTCTTTTGATGGCTCGCGACTGGCATTTTTATACAGCACCGAGGCCGAGGCGAAAATCGACTTGCGCAACTTGCGGAATGCGATGCAGCGGATATACCCGCGCTCGATGGTCGAAATGCGTCAAATTGGGCCACGTGATGTTGCCAAGCTATTAGGAGGCATGGGGGCGTGCGGGATTGAGAACCGCTGCTGCTCAACGTTCCTGACCGAGTTTAGCCCGATCTCGATCAAGATGGCCAAGGAGCAGGGGATTTCGCTGACACCATCCGAAATTACTGGGATGTGCGGGCGGTTACGTTGCTGCCTGGTTTACGAGTATGAGCAGTATGTGGAGGCGCGCAAGCAGCTTCCGAAGCGGGGTAAGCGAGTGGTCACCCCAGCTGGCGAGGGGAAAGTGGTTGATGTATATCCTTTGCGGCAGGCGGTGGTCGTTTTCCTTGAAAATAAGGGCATTGAACAGGAATTTGACCAGACGGACATCCAGCCGTGGGATGAGCTGGAGGCGCTGCGGAAAAAATCACAGGAACCATGCGCCAAGCATGGCGATGGGCCATGCGACTGCGGGAAGAACATCGCCCTGCCAGGGAATAACGAGCTAGCAGCGCCTAAGGCAGAGGCCCGGGCGGCAGGGGGCCAGGCAAGTGGTGATACACAACGACCGGCGCAGCCGAAACCACCACGGCCTGGCGAGGGCCAGCGGCCGGGCGAAGGCGGACAGCGAAAGAAAAAGAAGAGACGGGCACCATGACCGATCCAAACCAAGAGACCAATCCTCCAGTATCCAAAGCGGATGCGCCAGACGCCTGGGAAAACCCGCAGCGCATCCTGGTTGTCCTGGCGCATCCGGATGACCCGGAATTTTTTTGTGGGGCAACGATAGCACGATGGACGGCAGCTGGTCACGAGGTTGTTTACTGGCTGCTGACCTGCGGCGACAAAGGCAGCGCTGACCGGAAGATGACTTCGGAGAAGCTGTGTGAGATCCGGCATGCTGAGCAGCAGGCCGCGGCAGCGGTGCTAGGGGTGCATGAGGTGAACTTCCTGGGTTACCCAGATGGCTATCTTACGCCTGACCTGGCGCTGCGCAAGGAGATCACCCGGATGATTCGCCAGGTGCGGCCGGATGTGCTGGTGACCTGCGACCCTATGACGCTGTACGTGGGCGAAAACCGGCTCAACCACCCGGATCACCGGGCGGCAGGGCAGGCCGCCCTGGATGCAGTATTTCCTCCGGCGCGAGATTTTCTATATTTTCCGGATCTTCTGGAAGAAGGATTGGAACCGCACAATGTGCGTGAGGTATGGATTTCCGGCTCGTTGCAGCCCAATATTCATCTGGATGTGACGGATTTGTGGGAAACTAAAATCCGAGCTTTGTACGAGCACAAGAGCCAGATTGGCGACCCGCAGAAGCTGGCCGAGCGGATGCGGGCCAGGCTGGCGCCGGATGCGACTCTTGAAGCGCCACGTTATGAGGAAACCTTCCGGCGGATCATCTTTCTATAGCTCAACAAACGAATAAGGTTGATCATGGATTCAATCGATCTACTTTCTGAAGCCGAGCAGTTATTTGAGTATACGCGCGGTTTACGGCGCGATTTTCACCGCCATCCTGAACTGGGATTTCAAGAAGTGCGTACAGCGGGGATTGTCGCCCGGGAGCTGGCGGCGCTTGGCTTGGAGGTCAGCAGTGGAATTGCTGAGACGGGGGTGATCGCGTTGGTGGAAGGCG
>JAYRWF010000496.1:0-1903 GCA_041918195.1 Anaerolineales bacterium | reverse complement strand
TTACAATGAAAGCGTTGTAGAACATGGTCTGGATTGCGGTTCAACCGGTCATGTAGGAAAGGTCGTTCCAATCAAACAAATGGGAACTGAGGAGAGACTCAGCCGGAAGGTTGGGCACCGAAGGGGCAAGTCTGGCGAGACAATCAACCAGGCGAAACTCTCAGGTAAAAGGACTCACTTCCTGGACTCCTCTGGAAAGCCAGACACAGGTTTGCAGGTAATCGGTTGTCCGGCACCGACGGGGCAAGCGCCTATCATTAAGGCGCGAATCTCTCAGGTTCTCCACAGAGGCGCACGCTATCTATGCGTGCGCCTTTGCCTTTAAAGTAAACGACTATGGCATTGAATTCGCGATCCAATATATCAGGCAACTCATTTTCTCCAGGAGGCAGTCAAATGAATATCCCAACCAATTGTAAGTACACTCCGAACGACGAGTGGGTTCGGACCGAAGGAAACATTGGAACAATCGGAATCACCGATTACGCTCAGGAACAGCTTTCAGATATCGTCTATGTCGAAATCCTGGTCTCAGTCGGCGACCAAGTGAACAAAGGCGATAATATTGCCACCCTGGAATCGGTCAAAGCGGCCGCAGATGTGTACTCCCCGGCTAGTGGCAAGGTGGTTGAAATCAACGAAGCGCTGCCTGATTCGCCAGAGAAGGTAAATTCAGAACCATACGGCGAAGCCTGGATGATCAAGCTGGAACTGTCCGTGACTGCTGAACTTGACGAACTATTGGACAGCGCTGCATACGAAGCAAAACTGGCAGAAGCTCACTAATCTGTTATCAATAAGGAGACAGCATGTTCATTCCTCATACCGATAGTGATCGGGAGGCCATGCTGCAGAAAGTCGGTGTCAGAAACCTGGATGAGCTTTTCCAGGCAGTGCCGGCCAAGCAGCGTTTTCCCGATCTTGATTTACCGCCCGCGCTGACCGAGATGGAAACCGCGGCCGAGATGTCAGATCTCTCTGAAGCCAACGAGTCGGTGCGCGACCTGGTTTGCTTCCTGGGGGCCGGGGCTTATTATCACTATGTCCCGGCAGCTGTTGATCAAATCCTACGCCGGAGCGAGTTTTACACCGCTTATACACCTTACCAGCCGGAAATTTCTCAAGGCACCTTGCGAGCTATTTTCGACTATCAAAGCCTGATCACCGCTCTGACCGGAATGGATGTCAGCAATGCTTCGCATTACGATGGCGCTTCGGCGGCCGCTGAAGCGGTGACCCTGGCGATTGCCCAATACCGCGGTAAACGAAACAAAATCATCCTTTCCCCGGCGCTGCATCCTCAGTACCGCCAGGTAATCCGGACTTATAATCCCGGCGACCAGATTAAAATTGCTGGCGACGGACCAGAAGCCGACCTGCAGGCTGGCCCGGAGGCTCTGATACCGCTCCTGGACAACCAAACGGCGCTGGTCATGGTCCAATACCCAGATTTCTTCGGGCGGATTTATGATCTTGCCCCATTGGCTGCTGCGGTCCACGCAGCCGGCGCTTTGCTCTCGGTGTCGATCAACCCGATTGCATTGGGTTTGCTGACCCCGCCAGGTGATTTTGGAGCCGATATTGTCACTGGTGATGGCCAGCCATTGGGTCTATCGCTGTCTTTTGGCGGACCATACCTGGGGATCTTCGCCACGCGCCAGGAATATGTGCGCAAGATGGCCGGCCGCCTGGTGGGAGAGACTGTGGATAATCGCGGAAACCGGGCCTACGTACTCACCCTGACTGCTCGCGAGCAGCACATCCGGCGTGAAAAGGCAACATCAAATATCTGCACCAACCAGGGATTAATGGCCCTTGCCTCAACTGTCTACATGAGCCTATTGGGGAAAAATGGGTTGCGCCAGGTCTCCGAACTTTGCTATCAGAAGGCGCATTATGCCGC
>JAYRWF010000495.1:0-5215 GCA_041918195.1 Anaerolineales bacterium | reverse complement strand
TGTATTTCTTCGATACTACGTTGACCACTTGAGAAATAGGTGTAGATTCGCTCACTATTTTTTTGGTCATCACCACTCATCGAACCATAGAGAACCACCGCCCGGACACCTGGATTGACTGTCATCACCCGGATCGAAATCCCACCACCCATGCTGTGACCCCATAAACCGATAGCCTGGGGATTTGCCTTCTCCAATGGCCCAGGCTCACCCGCCTGGGATTTAATCAGCTCAATCAGGTTGAGCACATCAATTGCCATCCCAACCCGAAACCGGTTATCTCCTTCACCCGAAGGAGGGTAACCTCGCAAATTCGGATGAAGCACAATAAAACCAGCTCGGGCTAAGGTATCAGCATAACCCGTAGTGTAATCAACCGTCTGATAAATCTCTGGTTCGATGTAACCATGCAGGGCGATCACCACCGGATATAGCTCGCCTCCCCAAGTCTCGGGCGGCCGACGCGGGCTGTTGAGAAAACCGGCTATTTCCAGGCCATCACTTGGGTAAGTAATTAAAGTGCGTGTGAAGTAGCTGTTGATCGCCAGCGTCTCCAAAATCTCCAGCCTACCCCCGCCGTAGCTACGATTGACTAGATCCTCAATCAATAATCCAGCATATGGTCCTGGGGTCGGCGTTTGGGTTGGCTCGCTCGTCGCGGTCCGGCTCGGCTCGACTACCAACGGCTTAGTGGCTGTTGCACTCGGCTGGGTGGTCACCGTTGGGCTCGGGCTGATCGTGTGAACCATGGTTCCTGCAGGCATGACGGTCGCTGGGATACGCTCCACAGCCGGGCTAGCCGGAACCTGGCGCACTGGATTAACCTGGCAGCCGCAGATCAAGAACAAGAACACCAGGCCTAGAAACAGCCAGCCAACCTGCTTGTTCAGCCAGCGGTACACAGCGGGAAGACTGTTGTTAAGGTGCAACGTGGTATGCTTCAAACAAAGCGCCGGACGTATCAGCGCAGTTCCTTTCCAGAGTAGCTGAGCACATGCCGGGCGACAATCAGCCGGTTAATTTGGCCGGTGCCTTCGTAAATATCACTGATTTTGGCATCCCGAAACCACTTTTCCAACAAATAATCCTGGCTATAGCCCAGCGGCCCCATGATTTCAACCGCCCGCTGGGTAATTTTGGTCACGACATCGCCAGCGCGTAGCTTTGCCATCGAGGCTTCCTTAGAATTCGGCATCCGGTTATCCGCCATCCAAACCGCCTTTACGGTAATCAACCAGGCCGAACGCAGTTGGGCTTCCATATCAATCACATCCCGCTCGATAGCGGTCAGCTTCTGGCGGGGCAGGCCATAGCGAATCTCAACGCCCTCAGCCGCCAACAGTTCCTTGAGCATCTCCAACGTGGCCCGCGCCACGCCAATCGCCATCGCGGCCACCAGCGGACGGGTGGCGTCAAACGTTGCCATTGCACCTTTAAAGCCCTTGCTGGTCGTTTCCTTTACCACTTCAGCCGAGCCGAGCACATTCTCAAATGGGACACGGCAATCCTGTAAAACAATTGAGGCGGTGTCACTGACTCGGATACCCAGCTTATGTTCCAGCTTGGTCACCTTAACGCCAGATGATTCGGCGGGCACTACAAACGCGCGCATCCCAGCCCGGCCTGCAGTAGGATCGATCGTCGCCCAGACCACCACTAATCCCTTCGTATCAACCAGTGACTTGTGCCCGGCGGTGACAAAAATCTTTTCACCGTTCAGAACCCACTCATTGGTTTCCTTATCCAGTATGGCAGTGGTGCGAATGGACGAGGTGTCCGAACCCGCCTGGGGCTCAGTCATCGCCATTGCGCCAAATACCGGCATTTCTTCCCGAAAACGGGCCAAGAACTTTGCTTTCTGCTCGGGCGTCCCTGCGGCTTCGATAGCCGCCGCTCCCAGGCCGCCGCCAGGCGTGCACAGATACATGCCGGTATCGCCCCAGGATAACATCTCGAGCATATGGGCTAAGGACTGGTAGCCAATCCGAGGTCGGGGCTTTCCCTCCGCATCCAGCTTGACCTTGTCCTCTGGGGCCAATGCACCAGCGCCAGTCGAGCGCATCGCCATGTGCATGAAGTTGATATAATCCCAAGGAATTTCGTGTTCATGATCATCGAAGCGACGCGAGACAGGTCGCATCATATTTTCGGCGACGGTTTGCAAGGCATTATTAGTCATCGCGATCGGTTTAGGCATCTCAAATTCGATCATGGCAAACTCCTGTATTTTTGAGTCATCCAGATATTATCTTCTTTTGAAATTCTAACATCAGCCATTCGCCGGATTCAGATAATCGAAATCCCGTTGAGCATGGCAATTCCTCGGCCGTTGCGCATCCATAATTCCACCGGGTGCTCGCGGATATAACCATGCCCACCCAAAATTTGGACCGCACGGTCGGTGACCATCATCGCCATATCCATGGCGCCATTCAGGGCAATATAGGCCTGGTTGTACGCCTGGGACAAGCCGCTATCCAATTGCCAGGCAGCCTCCCAAATGAGCAAGCGGATCGATTCGATTTCAGTCGCCATCTCAGCGATCATGAAGGCAATCGCTTGTTTCTGGGCCACCTTCACCCCAAACACATCGCGATCCTTGGCGTAATTGACTGCATAATCCAGGGCCGCTCGAGCAAGGCCAACAGCCAAGGCTGCCATCGCCAGGCGGGACGCGGCCAGGATTGGGGCGAAATCGTGCCCATTCTCGCCCCCCAGGCGGTTTGCTTTGGGTAGGCGCAGATCATTGAAGGTCACCTGGTAGAGCGGCAGTGCTAAAACACCCATCAAGCGGTCACGCTCGCCAACCTCTACCCCTGGCGCTCCAGCTGGGACAATAAAACCCTGGGTTTGCCCATCCAGGCGGGCATAGACAACCATCCCAGCAAAATCTGGAGCAAACGGCACATAAATTTTCTTGCCTCGGATCACGTATTCGCCAGCCTGTTCGACGGCCTCGGTATGCAGATTGTTGGGATCAAAATCAAAATACGGCTCGACCAGGGCGGCGGTGTACGGCTGCCAGTCTGCTTCCACCACTGGGGGTAGGTAAGCCTCCTTTTGCGCCTCGCTACCGGCTAATAAAATGGGCACGGCAAACAAGCCAGGCGTCATGACAGCCAGCGCTCCTGACAGGTCGCCGTAAGCCAGCTCCTCAGCAGCCAGCACCCCAGTCACTGCGCTGCGATCGCCAAAACCGCCATATTGCTCTGGAATGGAAGCCTGCAAAAATCCGAGCTCCCATCCCTTGCCAATCAGCTTTGAGGGCAGGTTACGCGCTTCATCCGCGTCATGCGCTTTGGGGCGCAAATCCTGGCTTGCAAAACGACTGAGGGCGTCGATCAACATTTTTTGTTCTTCTGTGGGCTCAAAAGAATACATTGTCCGCTCCTTTGGTAAATCGAGGAAAAAGAAGGGATTTAATATTTGACGCACTGCGTAATGAGTTTATTATACCTGTTTTCCCCCAATTCTGCGCCCGGTGCTATACTTGAACGCGTTATGATTCCCCCCCCGGTCCTCTCGATACGCCGGATAATCCGCACCTGGTGGCCGTTGGCAGGCAGTTGGTTATTAATGAGCGCTGAAACGCCAGCGCTGACTGCTGTGATGGCGCGACTGGAAAACCCAGAGGTCAACCTTGCTGCTTATGGCGGCGTGGTTTTCCCCCTTTCATTGATTATCGAAGCGCCAATTATCATGCTCCTGGCAGCCTCGACTGCGCTTTCCAAAGATCAGGCCTCTTACCAGCGGGTCAAACGTTTTATGACGAACACCGCTGCGCTGTTGACAGTCCTGCATATCCTGGTCGCTTTTACCCCGCTATTTGAAGTTGTCGTGGTTAGTATTTTGAAGGTGCCGGCGGATGTCGTAGAGCCGGCCCGGATCGGGCTGAAGATCATGACCCCCTGGACTGCCTCAATTGCCTACCGTAGATTCAACCAGGGCGTACTGATTCGCTTTGGCCGCTCACAAACTGTGGGAGTGGGCACCACCATCCGCCTGATCACCGACGGGTTGGTGCTACTTGTAGGATACCTGCTTGGGAATGTGCCCGGGATTATCGTAGCCACTTGCGCGGTGGCAGCCGGGGTAATCAGTGAGGCGATCTATTCTGGGATCGTTTTACAACCCGTGCTGCATGGCGAGTTGCAACGGGCTGGCCCAGTCGAGCCAGCGTTAACCTGGAAAGCTTTCTACGCTTTTTACATCCCACTGGCAATGACCTCTCTACTGACATTGTTAGCCAATCCGATCGGCAGTGCAGCCCTGAGCCGGATGCCCGAAGCCCTGGCCTCCCTGGCCGCCTGGCCAGTCGTTGGTGGCCTGATTTTTATGCTGCGCAGTTTCGGCACTGCATTCAACGAAGTCGTGGTGGCTTTGCTGGATGAAGAACGCTCCGTACGCAGCCTACGCCACTTTGCTGCCTGGTTGGCCCTGGGCACGAGCCTGGGCTTGTTCTTGCTGACTGCCACTCCGCTCGCAAATTGGTATTTCGTCAATATCTCTGGGGTGCCAGAACACCTGGTGAGACTGTCCCGCGCGGGGCTTTGGCTAGCGCTGCCATTACCTGCCCTCACTGTGTTTCAAAGCTGGTTCCAGGGCGCGATCTTGCATGACCGGCGCACGCGTGGGATCACCGAGTCGGTACTGGTGTACCTGTTCACCAGCCTGATCATCCTGGGAGTCGGAATCGCCTGGGGGAAAATCACAGGCCTATTTTTCGGCCTGGGTTCCCTGACCATCAGCACATTGACCCAAACGCTCTGGTTATGGAAGCGCAGCCGGCCGGCATTCGCAAAGATCGCACTCCGCGAAGCCGCATTGCCTGCTCCCATCCAGGATATCGTTTTCTAAGTTGTCAACCCTTTGATAATTTGTTATAAAAGAGGTGCTTCGAATCGATCGATGCTCTTGTCCTTTCCGAATACATTCCAAGGAGTGCAGCTATGTCCCCAGAGTCCCTGTTATTTGAATTCACCCAACCGGTCCAGGCCAGCCCACAACAGGTATTTCATGCGTTTACGAATGCGACGGCGTTAAAAGAATGGATGTGCGATGTCGCCACCCTGGTTCCTAGAACCGGCGGTCGGATCTACATGGCCTGGAATTCTGGCTTTTACGCAGCCGGAGAATTTACCCGCTTCGAACCCGATCGCCTGCTCGCCTACCGTTGGTTCGGCCGCGGTGAACCGGCGCCAACACTGGTGGAAGT
>JAYRWF010000494.1:0-1901 GCA_041918195.1 Anaerolineales bacterium | reverse complement strand
TGGAAGCGATTAAAACCAACATCCTGGGCAGCAGTAACGTCATCGAAGCCGCCATGGACGCCGGGGTAAAGAAAGTCCTGGCGCTCAGCACCGATAAGGCTGTCAACCCAATCAACTTGTATGGGGCGACAAAACTGGCCGCAGAAAAGCTTTTCGTACAGAGCAACAGCTATGCCGCCGGCACCGTCACGCGCTTTAGCTGTGTGCGCTACGGCAATGTGGTCGGCAGCCGCGGCAGCGTCATCCCGATCTTCCTGCAGCAACGCCAGAACGGTAAACTGACCATCACCGATCAGCGCATGACTCGCTTCTGGCTGACCCTGGACCAGGGCGTGCGCTTCGTCATCCGCTGCACCGAACAGATGCGCGGCGGTGAGGTGTTCGTCCCAAAAATCCCTAGCACGCGAGTTGCGGATCTGGCCCGGGTGATTGCCCCAGAAGCTGAGATCGAAGTAATTGGCATCCGGCCAGGAGAAAAGTTGCATGAGGTTTTGGTACATGAGGATGAAGCTCGCCAGACTCTTGAATTGGCAGATATGTTTGTGGTGACCCCAGCCGAAACCCTCTGGCAGCGCGATCTGCATTATGATGGCGCTCCGCTACCTGATGGCTTTCGTTACAGCAGTGATGCCAATCAACAATGGCTATCGGAAGAAGAAATCAAAGAGATTGTTCAGGCCCATGAAGCCTCAATAGCTGGCCTGAGCTGAATCTCAAACGCTGCGTTAAATATAGGAGTTTGCCACGCACTGAATCGATAACAACAACTTAATCCGGGAGGAACGTGTATGGCCCACACCAGCGGCCCGGCGGTTCCAAACCGCCAGCCGGACGGCAGTCAATCACCGCCGCGTATCCTCGTCACTGGAGCCAGTGGTTTGTTAGGGATCAACCTGGCTCTGGAGGCAAGCCGGGCAGCCAGCGTTTTTGGCCTGGTCAATGACCACCCCTTACACCTGAACGCTGCAGATCAGCAAGACCTCTTTCACGGGCGGTTCACGCCCGTCCGAGGCGACCTGAACACCCCCGGCACAGCACAGCGCTTGCTGGATGAAATCCAACCTGATTGGGTGATCCACTGCGCTGCCCTGGCAAACCTTGATGCCTGCGAGGCCGATCCAGACCTTGCGCATCAAGTCAATCAAGAGGTACCCCGTTTTCTGGCTCGTTATGTCGCCAGGGGCGGAGCGCGCTTCCTGCATGTCTCTACAGATGCAGTCTTCGATGGTTTGGCCGGCAATTACTGCGAGTCCGATCCCACCAACCCAATCGGCGTGTACGCCCAGACCAAGCTCGGAGCCGAGCGCGCAGTGCTGGAAGAATACCCGCAGGCAATTGTCGCCAGAGTTAATTTATTTGGCTTCAGCCCGAGTGGAAAACGCAGCTTAAGCGAGTTCTTTCTCTATAATCTCCTGGCTGGCAGAACGGTGATGGGCTTTACCGATGTCATCTTTTGCCCTCTACTGGCCAATCACCTGGCACAAGTCTTCCTGGAAATGCTCCAAAAAAACTTGAGCGGCCTCTACCATGTCGTAAGCAGTGAGTGCCTGAGCAAGTATGAGTTTGGTCTACGGATAGCCCGCCGGTTTGGCCTGGATGAAAACTTGATCCAACCGAAATCGGTTTCCCAGGCGGGGTTAATAGCCGCTCGCTCTCCCAATCTCAGCCTCCGGACCGATAAACTAACCCAGGCATTGGGACATCCCACACCAAACATCAGCGCTGGCCTGGAATGCTTCTACCAACTTTACCAGGCTGGATACCCCCAAACCATTCAAAACCTTTTTTAGCAACCTGACCGAATTATCAGCCTCGCGGAGGAAAAATGAATATTCAAATCGGAACCAGAACAATTGGGAATGAATATCCAACCTATTTCATTGCAGATATCGCTGCCAACC
>JAYRWF010000493.1:0-2485 GCA_041918195.1 Anaerolineales bacterium | reverse complement strand
GGGTTGAGAGGATCTGCTGGCTCCAGGTGGCGGCCCGGTATTTCTGCGGCAGGCCGGTTAAGAGCAGTGCGCCAAAGCTGATTAACAGCGCCCAATGTTCAAGACGTTGGCTGGTGGAGAAGCGTTTGAAGATTCTCTCGGTAGTAATGGCTGGGTTTTTATGGGCTGAGCTCATTGCAGGCTCCTTTTAACCCGGTTCACTGTGGCGCGTAGAATTTGGAGCAAGACGTAAATTCCCGCCGCCCATAATACCACCGGTACTAAACTTGAATAGAAGACATCAATCGTGTAGAGCAGGGGTGTTCGCTCGTAACTGATTTCATTGTGTCCAGTCCAGGCGCTGGTCCAGTTCTGGCTGACTCCTGGATGGCATTTTTGACAGGTCGCCAGCAAGTTGGCGCTGTTCACGCTGGATGCCGGGTCATCGGTCTTCAGGATGTCGTGGATTCCGTGGCAGTCGGTGCACACCGCACTCTCGTGCCAGATGGTCGGCCAGCGCGCTTTATACACCGACACATCCACACCATGCCAGGAAAGCTTGTAAAGATTATAAACATTGGCTGGCAGGTCATATTTGGCCATCAAGCTTTCATCTGCATGGCAGTTGGCGCACATCTCCGGGCTTTCGATCCGGAACTGGTCGGTCCGTGGATCCTGGATATTGTGCACCCCGTGGCAGGTGGTGCAGACCGGGACGTCCGGATTGTTTTTCCCGATTAAATCGGATCCATGGATGCTATTTTTATACGCATCATAGATTTCCGTGTGGCATTTCGAGCAGGTGGTCGAAATCAAGCTGCGTGGTTCGTTTGGTTTCTGTACGTAGTGAGAACCGTGACAATCGGTGCAGACGGGCGCATTCGGATTCTCAGCAGCAACCTGGGCATGCATGCTGTCCTGGGCTTTTTCATAGATCGTCGAGTGACATTTCTTACAGGACAGGTAGTAAGAGCGCGATAAATCACGCCGGGTGGCGTAGCCAACATCTGGATGCGGGTAGGTGCGGATCTCTGTATGGCAGGCCTGGCATTCTATCCCCAGTGGACTATGCGCCGAGTTTTTAAGCTCTTCGCTGTCGACATACAACGATAACTCTTCACCGCTGGCCAGGGTCATTTTCAGATCCGGGTTGCTATGGCAGCTCAGGCAGTAAGCCTCGGTTCCTTGGGTCGTTTCCTGCGCCTGCGCCGTTCCAGCCAGTAAGATCAGCGCGCAGATCGCCAGCAGGGCTGCTCCGAACCAGGTCATCAATATCAGCGTTGCACGTGGTTTAGCCATGCGCCAACCCTCCTTCGGCAGCGTCGTGGTTGTCTTGATCGTCGTTCCAGCCAGTGGGCGGCGGCGGGGGCTCCTTGATCAAGCCAAATCGACGCAGGAGATAGGAGATGCCCAACATCAGGCCAAGCGGTACCAGGCAGCGCAGGGCATACAAGACCATCACAAAGATTGGATTCAAATTTACTTTATCCATGCTACGCTCCTTTGTCAGGAACTTCCTGGCGGTTGGATCGAGCCAGGCCGCGAGCGCTGGTCCCCGGATCCGGCCGATTACAATAAGAAGCCTCTTGCTTGTGCGGCTCAGGCATGTTCCTTCTCACCGAACAAAGGCAGGAAAAGCACGCCCAGGGTTAACATCATCAGCGCGTAGCCGATAATGCCAATCCCTACCCCGAATTCGATCAGGTTCGGGAAATAATTCCCTGGCGGGAGCACGTACTGCGTGCCCGGTGAATAGCTGAGCGGGACGAACAACCCGCTGACGGTCACATTCCAGCGGTTAATGATGATCCCTGCCATAGCCGAGATGCCACCCAGCACCAGGAAGGCCGGGTTGCGATTGAAGCGTGGTACCAGGAACAGTACTGCTGGTACCAGGATGCCGATCAAAATTTCGCCGACCCAAAAGGCAAAGTTGTAAGGCGTCTGTTGGTTGAGCGTATGCAGGGCCTCATTGACACTTGGCAGTCGGCCGTAATATGACACAGCGGCCAGGTCCCAAAACTTGATATAGCCATAAATGGCCAGGGCCAGTCCGCTGAAGCGCGCGATTGTGCGCAGGATGTCGTGAGAAATGCGCCGTTTTCCGGTGATCCACTCCACCACCAGCGCCACAGTCATGGTCAGGGCTGGACCAGTGGCGATCGCCGAAAGGATGAACATGATCGGCATACTTGGCTTGAACCAGATGGGCCGGGACTTGACAATCCCATAGGTTGCGCCTAGCGAGGATTGGTGGAGCAGTGAAATGCCCAGGCCCAACACCGCAAACATCGGTGCGCCTTTGTGCAGCACGTGGGCAATTTCCCGCAGCCAGGGCATGCGGTCGAAAAACTTATTCTCGGTGATGACCGGCAGGAACTCCAGGATCATGATCGTCAGGTAAATGGTGATGCACCAGGTGATTTCCCACAGCACCGAGTGCACGTTCCAATAGACCCACGGGTGCCAGAAGCGATCTGGCCGGCCGATGTCCATCACCAGGGTC
>JAYRWF010000492.1:0-1696 GCA_041918195.1 Anaerolineales bacterium | reverse complement strand
TGGTGATTTTGATTTACGCGCCAGTCGCGAAACCAACCAGTGGCGCCTCGAGGCGCAAAAGGAAATCTTGAAGGAATTTACCCAACTGTTAGAAGCTGAGCGATATCCGGATGAGGTCCTGGCGATGCATGTACTAAGCACCCTGGAAAGAGCGGTATCGGACACAGAAACCAGCCTGATGTTGCCTGAGGATACCCTGCAGATGTTGCAGAATCTACGCGACTGGCTCAAGCCAGGCGCTAACCTAGGAGGTAACTGAGCCATGCGGCGCCTGGTTGCAGCTTTGATGCGCCGGTTCACTTCCGAACATTGGTTTTGGAACCTCGCTCGACTGGGTCTGGTGCTCGTTATCCTGTCAGGCCTGGTGTACTGGAGCGCCTGGTTACTTACTCCTCCCGAGTTCTTCCCGGCTGTATTCTTTACGCCCCTGGGATTGCGCTTCTGGTTGATGCCTATCGCAAGCCTGTTGGTCGCTTTGTGGATCGCTGCAAGTTTTGTCCGCCAGTTATTTGCACTGCCAAGTACCCGCCTGGCAGTGCGTTATGTCTTGATGTCATTGTTTGGCCTGGGACAACCAGTGCTGCGGGTTGAGCGTGGCCGCCTGGTGACGGATCCAGATCACCCGACCCTTTTGGAGCAGGTGGGTGGGCCAGGGAACCTGAACATCCTGCCCGGAAACCTGGCCTTGCTTGAGAATGAGCAAGGCCCATCAACGGTGCACGCCCTTGGTTACCACCACGTACGGCGTGGAGAGATCATCAGGGAAACGATCAGCCTGGAAGATCAACTTGGTACGCTGGCGGAACGGCATGCGACCACCAAGGATGGTATTGAGGTGGTTGTTCGTGACATACGCTATCTTTATCGCCTGAGACCCAGCCGCCGGAATGGCGAGATCACCCCCCGTAGCCCTTCAGAACCATTTCCCTATTTACTCCAGTCGGTGCGCGGCTATGTCTACAGCCGCAGCGTTAGACCGAATGGCTTGACGCCCATCACCCAGGCCTTGGGCATCATCGTGGATGGCGCGATCGTGGATTATATTAATGCTCACCGGTTTGACGATCTGACTACCCCACCTTGGGGTGCAACTCCCCATCCGCGCGAAGCAATTACTGAACGAATACGCAGTGCAGAGCTGCAGACCCGACTGCAGGACCTGGGGATTGAATTGGAATGGGTTGATATCGGTCACCTGGACGTGGCTCGCCAGGAAATCTGGGACTGGCGCGCGCGCACCTGGGGAGCGCGTTTGACAGGTTCAGCCCATTTTGATCGTAATCAAGGGCAAATCCGCCGCTTAACTTACGATCGGTTAGCGCGCGCAGAAGGAAGGGCGGATGCCCTGACACTCCTGATCGCCCGGTTAAACGAGGCTCGCTTGCAGGGAGCCTCAGCGGAAAACATTCGCCGGCTGGTATTATTGTACACAGCTCAGATCCTGGATGAAATGGGCCGGCATCCAAATCTGCATGCGGGTCAACCTGGAATCTTACCCCCGCCAGAACAAGGCGGTTAATCGCTGAGGAGGGAAAGGCAATGGCGGATAAAGTTCGGGTTCTCCAGAACTTAAACAGCTATGAGTTCATCCGAACGAATTGGCTGCATCAGTTCAAGGAAGAAACGAAACAGGGAGAGATGACTTGGAAGGGTTACCTGGATTGGTCTGAACAATCGGACGTAGAAGAATTGCGCC
>JAYRWF010000491.1:0-9425 GCA_041918195.1 Anaerolineales bacterium | reverse complement strand
GCTTTCAAGGCTTGTTGGGCGTTGAACAGCTCCAGTTCTGCCACGGCAATGGCGGCCTCGAGCTGCTTCCGACCGCTCAGGCGGGCCAGCACATCACCGTTCTTCACCAGGGCGCCTTCCTCGACCAGTACCTCGGCAATCTGCCCGCTGGCAGTGAATGCTAATTGGACTGAGTCCTTTGGAACCAGCCGTCCTTCAGCCGTGATTCCACTGTCCACCGGTTCGATGGGCGCAACTTCCGGAGCGCTGGTGGGTTCTACCTCGCCGCCCATCCCTGGGATGCTGGCACAGCCTGTTCCAACCAGGCTGACCAGGATCAACATAATAAGTAAAAGGGAAGCTTTTTTTCTCATCTGGATTTACCTTTCGAACCAAAATTTGGCATAGAGTATACGATTGTTCCTAAAATTTTTCGCTCGAGAAATTAATAAATCTAGCTCATTCATAATGAATGGCATCCAGGATCCGAATTCGCGCCGCGCGCACTGCCGGGAAAAAGGCTGCCACCTGAGAAACCAGGAAGGCTAACACCAGCGCCACGCCAATTCGCACAGTGGGCAGCACGAAGGCCAGGTTGTAGCCGGACATCGCAGTCATTGCCAGCATGAATACCCGCGCCAGGATCACCCCGAACACCACTCCCAGCACCCCGCCCAAGATGCCCATAATTGCAGCCTCGGCCAGGATCATTAAGATGAGCTGCCCGCGTGTCATCCCAACCCCGCGCAGCATTCCGATTTCCTGCGTCCGCTCCATCACATTCATCGTCAAGGTGTTAGTAATGCCCAAGAATCCGACCATCATCGATATAATTGCCAGGATATCAAACATCCGGAAGGCCGATTCCATTAATGATGAGACTTGAACCAGAAGTTGCTGATTGGAGATAATGGTCAGCCGGTCGCGCTTGCCATACTGGTCTTCAATCCGCTCTGCCACCACGCCAGGATTAGTCCCCGGATCGACCTTGATCAGGAAAGCGTTGGCATCTCGCTCGCGAAAATAGCGCCACATATCCGACCAATTGCCGTTAATCACCATGCCCTGGTTGTAATAATCGACCACCACCGCAGCGACTTTAAAAGGTCGCTCGCCCAGCTTTGTTACCAGGGTGACCGTATCCCCGGCGTTCAGACCGTATTTCTCGGCGATCACGCTCGAGATGAACACTGCCTCACCCTGGGCTAACGTAGCCAGGGACCCCTGCGCATCCGGGATGGCTTGGCTGAAAATAAAACTGGTAATCTGGCTGTAGGAGGGTGGATCGATGGCCCGGAACATGACCTGTTCTTGTTTTTGGTTCTTAGGCGTCCATTCGATTTCAAAATAGCGTGAAGGCGCTACTGCAGCTACGCCGGAGACGCTTTCCAGCCGTTTCCAAACGTCGCTGCCCATGGATAGCGAAGAAGTGACATATAAGTCCCCACCGATGTAGCCCTTCAGCCATTGGTCCAGGTCACCCTTGAAAGACAGGGTCATCGCCCATACCACGATAATCATCGCCACGCCGATCATCAACGCACCGACCGTCAGGGTCGTACGGAGCCTGGCCCGGCGCACATTCGCGCTGCCCAGCCGACCGCTGCGGCCGAAGAAAAATCCCACCACCGGTCGTAAGGCGGTTTCCCACAGCCCGACGCTGGCTGGGATCATCAACGTTCCTCCCAGGAATAGGAAGATCACCACCATGCTGCCAATTCGGAATTGCACGTCATATGGGAACGGGTTGACCACCAGGATGATGGTCGAGACGACCAACAGCACCAACCCAACGATCCAACCAAACCGGATCAGGCAGCCTTCTTTGGTTTGCGAGCGCACCCGCAGCGCTTCGAGCGGCGAGATTCTCCCGGCTTGCCAGGCCGGCAGCGCAGCCGCTAAGATTGCCACCAGCACCCCAACCACCAAACCGGTAACGACGATTCCTTCCGGCATTTGGATACTGGTCAGATCCTGTCCTAGCAGCAGCTCCATTAAACGCGTCAGGCCGCGCGCCATGAAAATGCCTAACCCGACCCCCATGGCCGAGCCGATCGTCCCCATAGCGGCTGCCTCGATCAGCACCTGGCGAGTGACCTGGCTGCGCGTCATCCCCACGGTGCGCAGCATACCAAATTCACGCGTTCGTTCTACCACCGTCATCTGAAAGGAATTGAAGATCAGGAAAGCCCCAACAAACAAAGCCATCCCGCTCAAGAAGTTGAGCCCAATCTGGTAGCTGCTGAGCATTTCCGTCATGCGCCGGCCTTGAGATGCGGGATAGACCGTCGAATACCGGCTGCCCAGGTGGACCTGTAAGTTCGCTCTCAGGCTTTCCAGCTCGGCTTGTCCGGTTTTCTCTGCTGCGACTACCAGGTCAACCTGGTCTAGCTTGTCATCCCGGTAGAACAGGCGTTGGGCTGTCTTGAGCGGGATGACCCCAAAGGCGCCGTTATTCGTCTGGCCAGCGCCTTCCTTTGCAATCACACCTACCAGGCGCAGCTTCTCAACACCCGTGCTGGCGATGATTTCGATCCATCCGCCGACGGTTAGCTCGTTTTCTTCGGCGTAGTCTTTCACCAGTACGATCTCATCCGCGTTCTGATCACTGGAAAGAAACTCGCCTCCCGCCAGCTTGTACTCGCGCACTTGCCCATCCAGGTTGGCATCGATCCCATAGAGGGTCAACCCGCTGACATCTTCGCCAAAAAAGGTGATTCCCAACTGGCTGGGCGGCGCCTCTTTTGCCAGCAATGTCTGAAGCTGGATGCTCGGTGCGGCAGTAACGACTCCAGTGTAAGTGCTTAGGCGAGGTAATATTTTTTCGGAGAAACCATCATTATCAGCCTCGGTACTGGTGACAATCAGGTTTGCCTTACCGGATGTTTCCTGGAATAACCGGGTCACAGATAACATGGCGGTCTGGTTGGTGATGCCGATTGCCAGGATTGCCGCCACACCCAAGACTATTCCAAAGGTGCTGAGCAGCATCCGGCCGGGCCGTGCGCGCAAGGAGCGGAAGGTTAATAGTCGGGAAAGGGACATGTTGGATCTGGAGTCGCCCCTAGGCTTCCAGCTTCTCCATTTCGTCCATGATCTGGCGCAGGCGCTGCAGCAAGCTTAATTCGCTCTCGAATTTAAGATCCGTGACGATCTTACCATCTTGTAGGAAGACCACCCGGTCAGCGTACGATGCCGCTCGTGGGTCATGCGTGACGACGATAATCGTCTGTTTGAGCTCGTCGCAAGACCGGCGCAACAGCTCCATTATGGTTGTCCCGGTTTTTGTATCCAGGTTGCCGGTTGGCTCGTCTGCCAGCACGATGGAAGGCTCGGAGATCAAAGCCCGCGCCAATGCGACTCGCTGTTGTTCGCCGCCAGAGAGCTGTTCGGGCTTATGCCTCCGCCTATCGCTCAGTCCGATCAACTCGAGCAGTGCTTTCAACCGAGCCTGGTATTTAGCCACATTCTTCCCATCAATCAGGATGGGAAGGGTGATGTTTTCTTCTGCAGTCAACGTCGGCAACAGGTTGAAGAATTGGAACACAAAGCCGACATTGCGCCGGCGCAGCAGGGTAATTTGCTTATCTTTCAGTATCGACAGTGGCTGCCCGGCCAGGGTGATCTCGCCCTCGCTTGGCTGGTCCAGCCCGCCGATCAAATGCAGCAAGGTCGATTTTCCACTTCCGGATGGTCCCATAATTGCCACAAATTCGCCCTCTTCGACCACAAAATCGACTCCAGCCAGCGCCTGTACGGCATGCCTGCCCAAGATGTATTTCTTTTGAAGATCCTTGGCGATCAATACAGCCATGTTACCTCCGAGCAACGAAAAAAATGCGTCTACTGTTAATCAAGCTCAGCGAAATTTTCCCGGCTTACCGGTTGGATGGCTGGCAGGGTCTCCTGGTAGAGATGAATTTCCCCTTTGAATCCATCCACGGTTACGATACAACCATCTTCGAGTTGGAGCGCCCCGCTCACCGAGACAACTGCCGGGATGCCATATTCGCGGGCAATAATCGAGCTATGTGACAATATTCCACCCGACTCGGCCAGAACAGCTCCAGCCATGGCAAAGAGCGGTGTCCAGCCGGCATCGGAATAGGGAATCACCAACACATCGCCCTGGGTCAGTTTGTGGAAGTCCTGAATCCCCTGGACAATCCGTACCGGGCCAGTGTAATAACCGCGCGAAGTCGGCGTGCCATAAAGCTTATCGGTTGGTTTTGCCACTACCAGCGGCACCTCCTCGCTGAAGATTACCTCTGGCAAGATGGCCTCCCGGCAGTGTTCCATGTCGGTCTTGCGTTGTTCGGTTAGTTTCAAGATCTGCTCTACACTCAGGTCGCCAGCCAGGTAAGACCGGATTTCAGGCTCGTAAAGGTAAAAAATTCCCTCGCGTTCAGCCAATACGCCCCTGGCAACCAGTTTATCAGCGATTCGCAGGTAATAGGCCCGCGCTAGCATCAGGGTGTAGGTATAGAGTGAGCTGCTCATCTCCCGGTAAAGGCGGAACTTGCGCGAGCGTTGATAGAACAGCTTCAGTGCCCAGTTCTTCTTGGGTAGATCTGCATATGTGATCCGTCGCTGGTTTTCTTGCGGTTTTTGATAATCCGCGATGAGCCGTAAAATCATCCCCGGAGTTTCGCGCCATGGGACGCTGCTGAAGTTGCTGGTCGTATCGCTCAAGTGGCCAAAGCGGGTGAAGAATTCTTTCAATTGCGTATGAAATGCACAACCGCTGTTGTACTTGATCAGGGTGGTGTAATCGCCGCTTTCCACCAGGCGACGGGTCTTTTCGTCCAGCACCAGGTAGCTTTCGTGCAGTTGTGCCAGGCTTTCTCCTGAGTCATAACCGTTTAATTCTGCCAGATTATGAGTCAAGTCGAACTGGTCAAAGGGAATCCCCAGGCGCTTTAGCCGGCTGCGAAGCATGCCATGGTAAGCCTGCATCAACAGCATCGATACCACTGTGAAATACGTGATCTTGCGATTCAGGACAATGATCTCGTCAATTGTTGCTTGGAGTTGGTATTCATCGAGTTCAGCTGCTGGGTCGAGGGGAAAGGCTTGCGCTTCCTGTTCGAGCTGAGGAAAATAAGTTTTGAAGGTACGTGCAAAGTTCCATTTTTGCACCAGGAAGCGGAACAGCCGTGGAAGTAAGCGAAGAGAGCGCGTGCTCATCTTCATTGGCGGCTTGCCAGCGCCGGGTGGCAGTACACCCATCATCATTTCCAGCGACTCGCGTGGCAATCCCAGGCTCTCCAGAATATCGCCGAAGATGCCCATGTTGTAATAAGCCCGGTAGTGGAAAGCCTTCACCAGGCTGTCGGCCTGGATGGACGTATCTCCAGTGATTTCCGAAATGAGCCGTACCCAGGCCTGGGCCGGGATTGGGATCGAGACCGACCATACTAGCGGCTTGATTAGACCAGGGCTCATTTCTTTGGCAATCTTGTTCGAGTAGATGCTGGATTGCTGGATTGAGGTAATCCGGCGCAATTGTAGCCAGAAGATCTCCGTCCCGCTATAAACCCACTCCAGGTCCACTTCCATTTTGAACAATTTTACGATCTGCTGTACCCCTTTGACCACCTCTTCCGTCACTCGCAGCGGAATTTGGCTCTCGTCTGGCTGGTGGATCCAGTTTCCCCATTTATTCACCCATCGCAAAGGGGTGACCCCTTCCTGCACCAAGGAGACTCCGCTGCCTTGCACCGCTTCGACCAGGATCTCATCCAATGTGGTGATGGGATTCTTACTGAATGCCACCCCAGAAACTTGCGGTGAGATCATCTCCTGGATCAGCACCGCCATCTTGAGCTCAGGTGGGTTGTGGTACATTTTCTCTAGGTAGGTCAATACAGACTCCGTGCAGGTATTTTTCCAGATATCTTCGATTGCCTGCAGGATGGGCTCTACTCCTTGGACATCCAGGTAGGTGCGAAACTGGCCGGCAAAGGAATGTTCCAAGTCATCTTCCAGGTTGGCTGAAGAACGGATAGCATATAAGCCTGTTGGTTTGATGGCCTGGTAGATCTCGGTTCGAAGTCGACCCAGGGTCTCCTGAGGCGTTTGTCGCCAATCCAGGTAAGCCTGCCAGGTGCAAACCAGGGTGTCCGGAATACGAAATTTCTTTTCCTGCAGCCGGCGCAGATTGGCCGCTTTGTTGCCGATGGTTTTGGGCAACTGGCGGTCTTTAAGGTTGACAATATATTTCCTGGTCGACAGGTTGGCAGTCTCAATCATCCCCTACTCCTGATCGGTAGGGTTATCTTTTTCAAGCCCCAACCGTTGCATCATCTTCGACATCCCTCTACCCATTGCAAACTGGTCCATGCCAACCTGCACATTTTTCCAGCCATATTTGCGGATCATTGCGACACTCTGTTGAATATCTGGCGCCATCGCCAGGAAAAACAAAATATTGATAGCCACGGCATAAAAAAGGTACGACCAGTGTTCCTTGGTAAGCCACATCCAGGGGATAATCAGGATCACACCCCCAGTGTACATCAGGAAAACATTCAACGCCTTAACCTTTCGGAAGATAATCATTCCCAAGAACAGGCCGCTGAAGGCGACTATCAGGGCGCCGATAGCGTCAAAAGCGAACAGGCCGCCGTAAAAAGCAGAGACACCCCGACCACCCTTAAATTGAGAATAAATCGGCCAGCAGTGGCCGGCAAACCCGCCTGCAGCAGCGTACAGGAAGTAATCTGTGTCTGGAAATAGCAAGTGCAGGACCAGAACCGGCAGGAAAACTTTCAACCCATCCAGCAGCGCTGCCGAACAACCCGCCCTGGCGCCCAACTGCATCGAGAGCGTGTTCCCTCCGATCGAGGTGACTTTAAAGCTCTGGTCGAAATCCCCTACCGGCATTTCAACATGGTCGAATTTTGTCCCAGGCCTGACCATCCGGGCGATAACTCGACTGAAGGAAATTGATCCAAATAGATAGCTGGCGAATAATGCGATCAGGCGGTAAAGGATATCCAACGGCAGCTCCAAAATAAACCGCTAAGACTGGGAAAATGGCCTGGTTAATTTTAGTTGATGCCCCCGGTAATTCGGCGTTAATTATGAGTAAATAAAAGCAAAATCGCTCATTCTCAGTTAAGTTGGGGCAGGAGCTCGCTCAAGCCGGCGACCAGGGCTTCCAGGTCTTCTTCCGTATTATAAGCCTGCACAGAGATGCGGACGAATTTCCACCCATTCCACTCGATGATCGGGATTTCTACCTGGTATTCCGAGTACAGGCGCGATTTCAAGGCTGCAGTATCGGTTCCCGGTGGCAAGGGCGCAATCGCCATCTGGCGATAAAGGTCACTGTCCATTGGGTAAAGTGGTTCCATATCCACAAGTTCACAGATTCGCTCCAGCACGGGTCGCAAGCGTTCATGACACGCCTGCCGGATTTGCTCCCAGTTATGTTCTTCCATGAACTGGATTGCGGCTGGGACAGACAGCACAGCCGCTGGATCTTTTGTGCCGGTCCACCCCAGGTAGTCCAGGAACTGGGACCCACTGCTCGTTTGTGGCGTGGCATGATAACCCCAGCTCACTATCAGCGGCTCAACCAGTTTTTGTACTTCTGGGCGTGCGTAAAGAAAACCCGCCCCCTTTGGGCTGAGCATCCATTTGTGGCAGTTGCCGGTGTACCAGTCTGCCCCGACCTTTTCTAAGTCAAGCGGGATCTGTCCCGGCGCGTGTGCACCATCGATCAAAGTCATTATCCCAACCTGCCGCGCTCGGGCGCAGATCGCTTCCACCGGCAGGCGCAGAGCGGTTGGCGAACTGATGTGGCTGAGGTAGATCAGTCTTGTTCGAGGCGTGACACCTGCCCAAAGCTGCTCGACCATCTCCTCGGCACTGTGGACTGGCAGTGGCACCGGTCGATGGATGTAGCTCGCTCCGGTTTTTCGGCACACGAACTCCCAGGTGTTATCGCACGCACCGTATTCGTGGTCGCTGGTCAAGATTTCATCGCCAGGTCCGAGGGTTAAAGAGCGAGCAATAATATTGACACCGTGCGTCGCGTTGGGAACAAACACCAAATTATCTGCGGCGGTGCCCAGGTATACGCCTAGCACCTGACGGGCTTCCCGGTCAAGCGCGGCTACCTCACGCCCCAGGAAGAGCACTGGCTGGCGCTCTAATCGGCGTTGCCAGGTTTGGTATGCCTCAAATACCGGGATCGGGCAGGCTCCGAAAGAGCCGTGATTGAGGAAATGGATCGCTGGGTCAAGCTGGAAAGTTGATTTCAGAGCGGATTCCATGAGGTCTTTTTCGCTTATTTCGACCGTTCAGCGGGTATAACTGATGATCACCGTCACCAAGCCGGCCCCCACACAGTAGATTGCGAAATCGTACAACGTATGATGGATCAGGAAGCGCAGCAGCCAGCGAATCGCCAGGTAGCCGGTGATCGCTGAGGCCAGGAAGCCAGGGATGAATACTGGCAACTGGCTGGCCAGGTTTGGGGTTTGCAGCAGGTCAACCGACGCCAGCGCACCCGCTGCCAACATAATCGGGATCGACATCAGGAAGGCAAAGCGGGCTGCCGCCGGGCGCGCAATATTGCGCGTCGTCCCGCCGGTGATCGTTGCTCCGGAGCGCGAGATTCCGGGAAAGATTGCGATGGCCTGGAAAAAACCGATCCATAATGCATCTTTCCAGTCCAGGCTCTCCAGATTCCGGTTCCGGCGTCCCACCCGTTCGGCGATTACCAGCAGACCGGCAGTGGCAAATAGGAACAGGCCGGTTACGCGCGGGCTGCCGAAGGCGCTCTCTACCGCATCTTGCAGGAACAAACCAATCACCCCTGCCGGCAGCGTAGCCAGGATAATCAGCCAGCCCAACCGGGCAGCTGGGGTCCCGAATGGTTTCCGCTCGACCAGTCCGCGCAGTACAGCCTGGATGATTTCGACCAGGTCACGCCAGAAGTAGGCGATCACTCCAGCCAGGGTGGCTACCTGGACCAGCACATCAAAAATAAATGCCTGTTCGGCTGGAATTTTCCAGTTGAGCAGGTACGGCACGATTACCAGGTGAGCTGAGCTGGAGACAGGTAGAAATTCGGTCAGGCCTTGGACTATTCCGAGTACGATGGATTGAAAAAGAGTCATGTTGAATTCCGGTTTTCAAAGAATTCCTGCGCAAAGCGATCGATGCTCCCTCCCAGGATCGCCTGGCGGAGCTCGCGCATTAATTGCAGCAGGGTATGTAAGTTGTGGATTGATAACAGAGTTGCTGAAAGCATTTCTTTCGCCGCGATCAGGTGACGCAGGTAAGCCCGGCTGAAGTTGCGGCAGGTATAACAGGAACAGGCCTCATCGATTGGGCTGGCGTCATGCGCATAGGCCGCGTTGACCAGGTTCAGCCGGCCGGTGCGGGTCATCGCGGCATTGTGGCGCGCCAATCGTGTCGGCAGCACGCAGTCG
>JAYRWF010000490.1:0-8319 GCA_041918195.1 Anaerolineales bacterium | reverse complement strand
GACCACGTGCCGCCAGCGCGCTCGCTCGCCTTCGGTGAAAATCCCGGCTTCGGCGACGACCTGGCTACCGGCTTTCTCCATCAACAAACGCATCCCCTGCAGGGTCGATCCAGTGCTGATTACGTCATCCAGCAGGACAATCCGCTTGCCGCGCACCAACTGGTGATCTTTCTCATCCAGGTACAGCATCTGGGGCTGACCGGTGGTGATCGAAAGCGTTTCGGCCGAGAGCGCTACGCCCATGTAGGGTTTGTAGGTCTTACGCAGGACCACGTAAGGTTTGCGCGTCCGGACCGACAGGGCGTGGGCCAGGGGGATGCTCTTGGCTTCGGCGGTTACAAACAGATCGTGGTCCGGCTCACCGGCCAGCTTCTCGGCCAGCGCCTGGGCGCAAGCTTCGACCAGCTCAGTATCACCCAAGATATTTAAAACGGCAATCCGGACCCCTGGAGCTACCTCAAACAGCGGCAGTTGGCGTTGTACCCCGGCAATTTCAACTGGATAGGTATTGCGTTGCATCGTCATGAATTGACCTCGAGAAAAATGGATTTCACCCAAATCGAACCGGAATAAGTTTATCACAGCCTGCCAGGGCGTGCTTTTTGAAGCCTGGGGTGGCCGGATTTGAAATTCTCCCCTGACCTGTTTCTGCTATAATCTTGCTTATGAACGGCATGCTCCCCAACCAGGCCATTGCTTGCTCGCAGTGTGGCGGCGAGCTGCATCCCGAGGCCGGGCAGATCTTCCTGACCTGCCCGTACTGCACGGCCACCGTTTACCTGGATAAATCGCGGGTGGTCTTTCACTGGTACCTGGCGCCGACGCTCGACCAGCCAAAGGCCCAGGCGGCCTTGATGCGCTGGATGGCTGGCAACCAGACGGTTAAAGACCTGGACCGTAAAGCGACCCTGACCAGCAGCTCGTTCGAATATTTCCCGGCCTGGTATTTCAAGCGCCGCCTACCGGATGGGCGTGAAGAGCTGGAGCTGGTCCCGGCGGCGGCGACCTCGATCACCGAAATCAGCCAGGTCCGCCTGCCGGCCGGCGATTTACGCAAATACGACGGCTCGATCGACGCCCAGGCGCACCTGCCAACCGTCCCACTGGAAGCAGCCCTGGCGTGGGGAGCGGCGCCTAGAGAACAGGCGGCGCCTAGAGAACAGGCGGCGCCTAGAGAACAGGCGGCGCCTACAGAACAGGCGGCGCCTACAGAACAGGCGGCTACTAAAGAACAAGCCCAGAACGGGGTGATCGAACAATCCCTGGTCCACATCCCGCTGTACACCTTCAAATATGCCTACCAAAACCAGACCTACACCGCCCTGGTGGAAGCCAGCACTGGTAGCGTGCTGACCAGCCTGTACCCGGCCAAGGCCGAAACGCCCTACCAGGCGATCGGGTTGGTCACTGCATTGATCTTCCTATCCCTGGCGGTGATCCCGGTGGTGATGACGGCAGTGAACGGCTGGGCAGGCAGCGGCATCGGCCTGTTGATCTGCCTGGGCCTGGGCATCGTGATCGCACCGATCTTATTCGCTATCGCGGCCTCGATCGCCGCCAAAGTCTGACGAAACGGATTGAATGAGCGCCAGCGAACGACACCTATGAGCGAAAAAGACAGCATCCACGGTCTTTCCTGCCCTAACTGCGGCGGTATGGTGGTGGTCCCCGAAGGCCAGGCCATCGTACGCTGCCCGTTCTGCAGCCTATCGTCCTATGTGAAGGGCGAGCGCGGCTTGCGGCGCTACCAGGTAACCCAGCGTATCCAGCGAGAAAACGCGCGCGAGGCCCTGGGGCGCTTTTTCACCAGCAGCCTGGCGATCGCCCGAGATGCCGCCCGCCTGGCCGAGGTCAGCGAGGTCTTCCTGGTCAATCTGCCTTTTTGGGCGATCTGGGGCCGGATGGCCGGCTGGGCGTTCGGTGAGAAACGGGTCGGCAGCGGCGATGATCGCCGCTACGAGCCGCGCGAGGTGCGCCTGGTGCAGGAGATGACCTGGACCGAGGCGGCCTGCGATGTCGGCGAGTTTGGGGTCAGTAACCTGCCGCTCACCGACCAGGCGCTGGAGCCATTCAATTCTGAGCAACTCCACCGGGCCGGGATGGTCTTTGAACCGGTCAATTCCTTCCAGGAAGCCCGCCAGGACGCCGAAGCTGATTTCCAGCAGAGTTTTCAGCGCCGCGCTGGGCTGGATCGCCTGTCCCAATTGTTTGCCCGTCCCTTCCGCCAGCGCCATGGCCTGGTGTATTATCCGTTGTGGGTGCTGCGCTATCTCTACAAGGGGCGAGCCTTTCAGGTGGTGGTGGATGGCAACTCCGGCGAAGTGCTGTACGGAAAAGCGCCCGGCAATACGATCTACCGGGCTGCAACGCTCGTCCTGGGGATGGCCGCCGGCGCCTTCCTGGCGGTGGATGGCACCGCCCTGATCGTCTATTTGCTCAGGGACAGCAGCGATTCCCCATTCTGGCTGGCCGTGCTGAGCTTCGCCGGCGGGCTGGCTTTGATGTACACCGCTTACCGGCGCTTCCGCTATGGCGAGCAGTACGAAGTCAACAAAAGCCACCGATCGGCCAGCCTGTTCAAGCAAAAATCGCCTGCCAGCCTGGAAAATCCGCTCCAGATGCTCGGCAACCTGACCAACGTCAAGGATGTGGAAGAGTGGATCAAGCGGTTGTCTTAGTCCCCCTGACTTGCCTGAAATGCCAGGCAGCCCTGCCGGCCGAGCCCGGCCAGGTGGCCTGGGTCTGCGCGACCTGCGGCCAGGCGCTGTACTTGAACGATGAGAGCGGGCTTGAGTTGCTGGAGCTATATTACGCCGTCGGCATCCCAGAGAACAGCGCCGGACGGCCGTGTTGGGTGACCGATGGGCAGGTGACCCTGCAGCGTGAGACGTTTGGGACGGCGAAGAACAGCACCGAAGCGCAGCAGTATTGGAGCGGGCTGCGGCGTTTTTTCATCCCGGCCGACCTGACCTCGCTGGAAGAAATCCTCAGCCAGGCAGTGCAGTGGATGGCGCAGCCGCCCCGCCTGGAAGCTGGACGGCCGGCGAAATTTTCCCCGGTGACCCTGGAGATGAAAGACGTGGTTGCAGCAGCCGAATTTATCGTCGTGGCGATCGAAGCCGGGCGCGCCGATCGCCTGAAAAAGATCGACTTCCAGCTCAAGCTCTCCCGACCCGTCCTGTGGATCCTTCCAGCCTGAGATGCAGCGTCGCTCCCGGCACAAGTTGAAAATCCGCCTGGCTTTTTCCATCGCTGGCCTGATCCTGGCGCTGTTCGGTCTGAGCGCCTGCAATGCCGTGGACCCGGCCGCCGTTTCGCTTTCTCCGACAGCTTTCCAACCCGACTGGTACCAGGTCTATTTCAGCGAACCGGGCAGCCCGAGCGCAGAGACCAAGCGCGGCGGCCCAGACCAATACCTAGCCGAGTCGATCCGCCAGGCGCGCCTGAGCGTGGATGTGGCTGCCTACGACCTGGACTTGTGGAGCATCCGGGATGCCCTGCTGGAGGCCTTCCAACGCGGCGTGGCGGTCCGGATGGTGACCGACAGCGATAACCTGGATGAAGACGAAATCCGCGACCTGCGGGCGGCGGGCGTCTCGGTACGCGGCGACCGGCGCGAGGGGCTGATGCATAACAAATTCGTCATTGTCGACGGCGCCACGGTCTGGACCGGCTCAATGAACCTGACGATTAACAGCGCCTACCGGAATGACGACAACCTGATTATGCTGCACTCCAGCGCGCTGGCCGGCAATTACACGGCTGAGTTCAACGAGATGTTCGACGAAGACCGCTTCGGGCCGGGCTCGCCCGCCAACACGCCCGACCCGCGCCTGGAGATCAATGGCAGCCGGGTGGAAGTCTATTTCTCTCCCGAAGACGGGGTCGAAACCGAAATTATTCGCCTGATCCGCTCGGCGCGCCAGAGCATCCGCTTCATGCTGTATTCTTTCACCTCGGATGCGATCGCGGATGCGATCCTTGACCAAAGCAAGGCCGGATTGGAAGTGAATGGGATATTCGAGGCGGAGCAGGCGCACTCGAACCAGGGAACCGAGTACGATCGCCTGCGGACGGCCGGGCTGGATGTCTGGCTGGATGGGAACCCGCGCAATATGCACCACAAAGTGCTGATTATCGACGAGCGGATCGTGCTGACCGGTTCGTATAACTTCACGAATAACGCCCGGACGCTCAACGACGAGAATTTGTTGGTGATCGAGCAGCCAGAGCTTGCCGCAGCCTATACGAGCGAGTTCTGGCGGCTGTACGCCCAGCGGCAGCGATGAAACCGAAGACGCGCCACTTGATACAAGATAAAACCTGGCTCCTGGCGATTCTGCTGCTGGCCGCCTGGGTGCTTTCGAGCTGCGGGCGCCAGTCCGGGGCGAGCACTCCCCTGCCGGGTGGGCAGCCGGCGGAAGCGCAGGCAGGGGGATCGCCTGCAGAAACCCCGCCACTCGAATTCATCCAACTGCCGGAGGGCTTCACAATTACGGTCTTTGCCCAGGAGCTGGCTAAGCCGCGCATGCTGGCGCTCGGCCCGGATGGAGCAGTTTACGTTGCCGAGCGCGGCGCCGGGCAGATCACCCGCCTGGGCGATGCTGACGGCGACGGGCGAGCCGAGACCCGCCAGATCGTCGCCGATGGTCTGGATGCGCCGACCAGCCTGGTGTTTCACCCGGAAGGCTGGCTGTACGTTGGCGAGACGACCCGCATCTTGCGCTTGAGCCAGCCGGATAGCCAGGGTGTGTACCAGGAACGCCAGGTGATCATCGATGACCTGCCCTCTGGAGGACACGTCACCCGCACGGTAACCGTCAGCCCGGACGGAGCGAAACTGTACGTCTCGATCGGATCGTCCTGCAATGTCTGCCTGGAAAGCGACCCGCGCCGGGCGGCCATCTGGCAGTATAACCTGGACGGCAGCGCTGGAACCTTGTTCGCCAAAGGGTTGCGCAATGCGGTCGGCCTGGCCTTTGCCCCCGGATCCGGCGAGTTGTGGACGACCAATAACGGGCGCGACCTGCTCGGCGATGACCTGCCACCGGACACGATCCAGGCGGTTTTCCAGGGCCAGGATTTCGGTTGGCCGCGCTGCCATGCTGGGATAATCCCCGATCCGGAGTTTGGCGCGGCGGGAAGCTGTAAAGAGGTCAGCCCGCCAGCGGTCAAGCTGCAGGCGCATTCCGCCCCACTCGGACTGGCCTTCTACAGCGCCGGTCAATTCCCCAGCCGCTACCAGGGTGGGCTGTTCGTCGCCCTGCACGGCTCGTGGAATCGCTCGGTCCCAACCGGCTACAAGGTGATCTGGATCCCTTTCCGCGACGGGGTGCCTGGGCAGGCCGAAGATTTTGCCACTGGCTGGCTGCAGGGCGAGAGCGCCTGGGGCCGTCCGGTCGATGTGCTCCAAACTGCTTCAGGAAGCCTGCTAATTTCGGATGATGCAGGCGGTATAATTTATATAATTTCATATACCGGTCAGGAGAATTAAACAATGGAAACCAATGGGAAATTTTACATGGGCCGCCTGTTCGATACATCCGCCGGCAAGACTTCTGCCGACGCGCTGCTCTACGATCCGGATGACTTAACCACCCATGCGGTGGTGGTTGGAATGACCGGCTCGGGGAAAACCGGCTTGTGCATCGGCATGCTGGAGGAAGCCGCGCTGAACGGCATCCCAGCCCTGCTGATCGACCCAAAGGGCGATATCACCAACCTGCTGCTCCATTTTCCGGAGCTGCTGCCGTCCGATTTTGAGCCGTGGGTCAACCCGGATGAGGCCCGCCGCTCCGGGCAAAGCACCCAACAGGCCGCCGAAGCAACCGCCGCAACCTGGAAAAAAGGCCTGGCCGATTGGGGTATCGAACCGGCCCGCCTGCAGGCTTTGAAAGACTCAGCCCGTTTCGCGGTCTACACACCCGGCTCGGATGCTGGCATCCCGGTCAGCATTATGGCCTCCTTCCAGGCGCCGGGCCTGGCCTGGGATGAAAATCGGGAGCTGTTGCGCGAAAAAATCTCTGGCACGGTCACCGCCCTGCTGACCCTGGTAGGGATGAACGATATCGATCCGGTGCGCTCGCGCGAGCATATCCTGATCTCGAATATTTTTGAGTACGCCTGGAGCAAAGGCAAGGACCTGGACCTGGGCGAGTTGATTTTGCAGGTCCAGGAGCCGCCGTTCTCTAAGCTGGGCGTCTTCGACGTCAACCGCTTCTTCCCTGAAAAAGATCGCTTTGAGCTGGCGATGCTGTTGAACAACATCCTGGCTGCGCCGGCTTTCCAAAGCTGGATTTCAGGCGAGCCGCTGGATATCCAGTCCTTGCTCTACGACCCGTCAGGCAAGCCGCGCCACAGCGTCTTCTATATCGCCCACCTGACCGAGCAAGAGCGGATGTTTTTCGTCACCTTGCTCTACTCAGCGGTCGAATCCTGGATGCGCTCGCAGCCCGGCACGACCAGCCTGCGGGCGATCGTCTATTTCGATGAGATTTTCGGCTATATGCCGCCACTGCAGAATCCGCCCTCGAAACAGATCCTGCTGCGCCTGCTGAAGCAGGCGCGCGCCTTCGGCGTCGGGCAGGTCCTGGTGACCCAAAACCCGGTCGACGTGGATTACAAAGCGCTTTCGAACGCCGGCACCTGGCTGATCGGCAAGCTGCAGACCGACCAGGACAAGCAGCGCTTGCTGGATGGGCTGCAGGGTGCGATGGCCGGCAGCCTGGATCGCTCGACCTATGACCGGATGCTGTCTGGTCTGGGGAAGCGGGTTTTCCTGGCGCATAATGTGCACGCCAAAGGTCCGCAGCTCTTCCAAACCCGCTGGGCGATGAACTACCTGGCCGGTCCGCTGACCCGCTCGCAGATCCCGGCGGTGAACGCCCTGGCCGGCGTCGGCCGGCCGGAAGCCGAGCCAGCCGAAAGCGCGCCGGTCGCAGCGCAGCCTGGGCAGGCGGCAAAAGCGCCAGCCAGGGAAACCGAACGCCCGGCAGCGGCCAAACCGGTCGCGCTGGTATCCGATTCGCCCTTCTCCGCCTCCCGCCCACCCCTGCCGAGTGGGATCGCTGAAACCTATCTGCCCAACAACCTGAGCTTCACCGAATCGTTCAAGGCCGCCGGACGGGAATATCCACCGGAAGCAATGAGCGAGGGGCTGGTCTACCGCCCGGTGCTGGTCGCCCAAACCACCACCCGCTTTTTGAATCGCAAATACAACCTGGACTTCGAAGAACAGCGCGCCGTAATCGTCCCCGATCCGGACCGGCGTGGCATGATCCGCTGGGAAGATTATCCGCTCCAGAGGCTCGACCAGAGAACCTTCGACCGCCGGCCAGACCCGCAGGCCCGCTTTGCCTCGCTGGAAGCCCCTCTCTCGGATGTCAAGCTGATGAATGCGATTGGCAAGGACTTCCTGGACTGGGCTTTTCGAACCGGAGAAACCCTGGTCAAGGCCAACGAAACCTTAAAGGTCTATGCCGGGCCAGAGGTCAGCCAGGCCGAATTCCGGAAACAATGCGCTGAAGCCGCCAAGGATGCCCTGGACGCCGAGCTGGACAAGGTCAGCCAGGCGTATGATAAGAAAATCGAAGCCGTCCAGGTCAAGCTGGAGCGCGAGCAGATGGAGCTCGACCAGGACGAAGCTGAATACTCGCAGCGCAAGATGGAGGAGCTGGGAAGCGGGTTGGAAACTGTTGTCGGCCTGTTCGGCGGGCGAAAGCGCAGCGTATCCAAGAACCTGACCAAGCGGCGGATGACCTCCACTGCGAAAGCCGATGTCCAGGAATCGAAAAAGGCGATTGCCGGGTTCGAGAAGCAAATCGAAGCCCTGGAAAGCGAAAAAGCCGAAGCACTCCAGCAGGTCCAGGACCGCTGGGGCGATGTAGCGGCAGAGAGTACGGAGATCAAGATCACCCCGCTGAAGAAGGATGTCCTGCTGGACTATTTCGGCGTCGGCTGGTTTCCCTACTACCTGGTGAAAATTGGCCAGTCGCAGATCGAGCTACCCGGCTTTGCGGCCGAATAGCTGAAAACCGGGCTCGAACGGGCCAAGAAATCGGGTATAATAACGCCTTGCGCCGCCGGAAGGCCGTTCCCGGCCACCAGCGGCAGCCAGATTTGTTTGCAGGAGCACGAAATGGCCAAGAAAAACACACGCCAGGTTTCCAAAGGAAGCCTTTCGAACCGGAGCACGACTGCCTCGTCATCACCCACGCCGCGCATCTCGCTGGCGAGCCGCTATGCCGAGTCCACCTCCCCGTATTACTCTTATGTTACCAATGACTTGAAGCGGGTCGCCATCCTGGCCGGCATCATGTT
>JAYRWF010000489.1:0-6315 GCA_041918195.1 Anaerolineales bacterium | reverse complement strand
CGCCCTACTTTATTCAATTGTCGACGGGATTTTCACCCGAGATCGTCGCAGCGAGCTGCTGAAGGTTTTGCAGACCTTTGCCTTACCACTTGGCCACGACGCCGTATTCATTTAGTTATACAAAGATTGCTGATTAATTTTCAATCAGCAATAGGCTGGTAATGTTTCTGGATTGAGTTAGCGGGCAACGAGACTCGAACTCGTGACCTTCTCCTTGGCACGGAGGTGTTCTCCCAACTGAACTATGCCCGCGAAACCGGCCAGGCGTCAGGCCGAGAGTGCCGAGAGCCAGAATCGGACTGGCGACACCGCGATTTTCAGTCGCGTGCTCTACCAACTGAGCTATCTCGGCCTAAACGTACTAAAGTCTTTCCTAAAGCGAGGGGTATTTTACCCATTAGTGAGGTGCTTGTCAAGCGCGATTCAGATTCTCGTTCCACCAGAGTGGAATGCCCCCAGCCTGCTGGCAGTAGGCCTGGATGGCGTCCTGCATGGCTTCGAGGTCAGGCCAGAACGTACTGATCTGGGATGAGTGGGCGGCGATGGCGCTTGCCCAGGCGGACAGGCCAGGATGGGAGATCGGGAAGGCCGTGCGCTGCCAGCCGTTGGCCTGAGATGGCAACTCTGAGGTAGAGTACAAGACGTAGGGATAATCGGCATAGTACCAGGTTGGGAGGCGCTGATGGGATCCCAGGCGCTCGACCACCTGGCGTACCAGGCGGTGATCAACGTGGCCGCCTAGCGCCAGCGGCGCAACCAGAGAGGCTCCAACAGGCAGGCGGCTGGCGATTTCCTGGCTGAGTGACTCGACCAGGTGGGCTTCTTCTGGGTGAAGATCGCCGAAAATGGCTTGTTCTGAGGCATACCAATGGTCTGATCCAGGGGAGCCAAGGCGATAGATGCAATCTGGAACCGGAAAATGGACCGCGCTGGCGTGGATGACGTAGCAGGCGCGCAAGTCTTCCTGGCGGCGCAGGGCAACTGCCTCGCGGCCGGTCTGCCAGCGGGCGTGCAAGAATTCGGCGAAGGGTGAGAGCGGGCCAGGGGGCGGGTCGCCGGCGCAAATTGTCCATATTTCAGCCCGGTCGCCGGCTTGAGCTTGCTCCCAGATCAGGCCGCCGCACGAGAGGGCGGCGTCATCCAGGTGGGGAGAAAGGTAGATCCAGTGCATGCCTTCCTTGCCAGTCGTGCTTGCTAGTGTTATGATCTAGGTACTTAGCGCATGAATGATACCCGAGATTCGCGTTTACGGATACGGTTTGTTCTGATCACGATTATCCTGGCTACCTTGCCGTGTTACTGTACCGGGTGGGGTTTGGTGCGGTTATCTGGGGTGCGCCGGACGGAGCAGCGACCGACAAGCACACCTTTGTGGGCGCAGGCAGCTACCCTGACTTCTGCGGCGGCGACTTTTGTGCAGCCTTCTTTCACGCCGATTTTTGTGACGGCCACACCACCGACGCCGGGCTTGCCAAGCTGGACGCCGACGGTTGAGCCATCCCCAACTGCGACCCCTACACCTACTCTTACCAGCACGGTTACGCTAACGGTGCAAAGTTTTCCAACGGACACGCAACCGCCGCCGACTGAAACCCTGCCGCCGACGGTTACTGATACTCCAACCGAACCGCCTTCCAGCGATACCGTAACACCGCAGCCCACGCCATGAAGAGCAACCTGACCTTGCTTGGGCTGATTTTGGCAAGCGCGGTGAATTTTTCCCAAAAAGGAAGACAATGATGACGGAACTCCTGCCTTTTTTGAAAGAGATGATCTCAGCGCCCGGCTTGACCGGGCATGAGGCTCCAATCCGAGCACTGATCGAGAAAGCCTGGCAGCCGCTGACGGATGAACTGCAGGTCAGCCGACTGGGGAGCCTGCATGGACTGCGCCGGGGACGGGCTCGGGAGGGTGGATCTGTCCCGAGCATTTTATACACGGCGCATATGGACGCGATCGGCTTGATGGTGACTGGAGTGGTAGAAGGTCTGCTACGGGTGACGCGGGTTGGCGGGGTGGATGCCCGGGTGCTTCCCGGCCAGGTGGTGACCGTGTTCGGGCGGGAAGAACTTCCCGGCCTGGTTGTCCAGCCTCCAGCACACCTGCTACCAGGCGAACTGCGCGAAAAGCCGGTCCCGATTGAAGATCTGTGGGTGGATACTGGCTACCTGGCCGAGGAAGTGAGCCGGCTGGTGCGGGTGGGCGACCTGGTGGCTTTTGCCCAACCGCCGATTGAGCTGAATAACGATGTACTGGCTGGCCATTCGCTGGACAACCGGGCTTCGGTGGCCGCACTTACCGTGTGTCTAGATGAACTGGCCGGGCGAGAACTGGACTGGGATGTCTGGGTGGCAGCCACCACGCAAGAGGAAGAGACGCTGGGTGGAGCGATGACTTCGGCTTATGCGCTGCGCCCAACGCTAGCGGTGGCGATCGATGTTACTTTTGGCGCCAGCCCGGGAAGTCCTGGTCACCTGACTTTCCCGCTGGGCAAGGGCCTGGCTTTGGGGTGGGGGCCAAATATTCATCCAGGTTTGTACCGGGCCTTCAAAGAGTTGGCAGAACGCCTGGAGATCCCGAATAAAATGGATGTCATGCCGCGTATGTCGGGCACGGATGCCATGGGGCTACAAGTGGCGGCTGAAGGCATTCCGAGCATGGTGGTGAGCATACCGCTGCGTTATATGCACACCCCGGTTGAGATGATTTCCTTGAAAGATATCCGGCGGGCAGGGCGGCTGTTGGCCGAGTTCGCGGCCCAATTGGATAGCAGCTTCATGGATAAACTTGGATGGGAGGACTGAAATGACCCCTGGAATCGGCGGAGAACAAATCAACCTGCTAGAACGGCTGTGCAATGCGTGCGCGGTTTCGGGAGATGAGGGCGAGGTGCGGGCGATTGTGTTGGAAGAAATTCGCTCGTTTGTTGATGAATACCGTGTGGACGCGCTGGGGAATGTGCTAGCAATCAAACATGGCACAGGTGAAGGGCGGCTGCGAGTGATGCTGGCGGCGCACATGGATGAAGTTGGCTTTATGCTGACGAATGAAGAAGGCGGAGCGAATGGCGATGACGGTATTTTTCGTTTTGATACGGTCGGCGGCCTGGATGCACGCCAGTTAGCCGGTAAAGCGGTATTGATTGGCAAGCAGCATGTGCCGGGGGTGATCGGGGCCAAACCGATCCACCTGACCACTCCGGAAGAGCGCAAGCAGACGATCAGCCTGGAGACGCTGCGAATTGACGTTGGCCCGGGGAACCAGTCCAAGGTCAAAGTGGGTGACCGGGCTACCTTTGCGACACGTTTTATGGAGATTGGCCCGAGCCTGCGAGCTAAAGCGCTAGATAACCGGTTGGGTGTAGCAACGCTGATTGAACTGCTGAAGCATGCCCCGAGGAACATCGACCTGCTGGTGGCGTTTACGGTACAGGAAGAGGTTGGCCTGCGCGGGGCACGGGTAGCCGCCTATGCGCTAAACCCGGACCTGGCGCTGGCGCTGGACAGCACTCCGGCTAATGACTTGCCGGCGCCTGAGACAGGCGAGCCTGGCAGTGAGAACGCGCGCTACAACACCCGGCTGGGTGGCGGTCCGGCGATTTACATTGCTGACAGCGGCACGCTTTCGGATCCGCGCCTGATCCGGCATTTTGCTCAGGCAGGGGACGAACTCGGGATTCCTTACCAGTTCCGCCAACCGGGCGGCGGTGGAACGGATGCGGGAGCGATCCATAAGCAGCGAGCAGGTATTCCCAGCCTGTCCATTTCTGTGCCAGGACGTTATGCGCATACGGCGGCAGGGATTGCCCGCCGGGAGGACTGGCAGAACAGCCTGGCGTTGGTTCAGGCTGGCCTCGAACGGCTTAGTCCGGAGATATTTTCCGTTGATCGATAATGCTTAGGGATGAGAGCAGAAGACTGCGAGGAGCTGAATATGAAGGAATTGATTAAAAAACTGGTTGAGACGGTTGCTCCGTCTGGATATGAAGGCCCAATTCGTCAGGTGGTACGTGAAGCAGTGGAAGGGCTGGCTGATGAGGTGCGGGTGGATAAGCTGGGCAACCTGATTGTCCGGCGCGGGCCGTTGGGAGGGGCGGGTGATAGCCCTGCTCAGAAAATCATGTTGGTAGCGCACGTGGATGAAATTGGGGTGATGGCGACCCACGTGGACGAAAAAGGATTTGTGCGGTTTATTCCGATCGGCGGGGTGCGCCCGCAGACCTGTCCCGGCGGCCGGGTACGGTTTCTGAACGGCGCTCAGGGTGTGATTGGCAACGAACGAATCGATGACCCGGCCAAGACGCCAGGATTCGAGCAGATGTTTATCGACCTGGGTGCAAGCAGCCCGGCGGATTGCCCGGTACGGGTGGGCGATATTGCTGCTTTTGAGCGGCCTTTCCTGGACCTGGGCGACCGGCTGGCGGCGAAGTCCATGGATGACCGGATTGGCGTGGCGGTGCTGATTGAGGCGCTGCGCGAGCTGCAGCAAACCCCGAACGAAGTATATTTTGTGTTCAGTGTTCAGGAGGAGGTTGGCATTCGGGGGGCGACGGTGGCGGCGTTCGGGCTGGAGCCGGACCTGGGAATTGCGGTAGATGTGACTGCCTGGGGAGATACTCCGAAGGGTATGCGCATGGAAGTCGCCCTGGGTAAGGGCCCGGCGATCAAGGTGCGCGATTCTGGCATGCTGGCTGATCCCAGGGTGGTGGCCTGGATGGTGCGGACGGCAGAAGAGGCTGGATTGCCCTACCAGCTCGAGGTACTGGAACGCGGCAGCACAGATGCTGCGGCGATCCAGCTTTCCCGAGCAGGGACTCCAGCGGGGACGATCTCAATTCCGTGCCGTTATGTTCATTCGCCCTCTGAGATGGTGGATTACAAGGATGTGCAGAACGCAGTGCGTTTGCTGGTTGCTTTATTGAGTAAACCGGTGGAGTTGAGCTGAAGCGGGTTGTTGCGACTGGGAAAAAAGGCTATGAAACGCTTGATCTTGGTTTTGGCTTGCCTGTACCTGGCTGGTTGCTCGGCGATGCAAGGGCTTCCCTGGTTGGGGAGCAGTCCAACCGCGACGCCGCCGGCCGAGACGGTTGTCACGCCGCGGGTGAGCCGGACGGTTGTTCCCAGCCTGACGCCAGGGGCCGTGACCGAGGAAGTTCCGCCGGCAGGTCCAACTGTGCTGCGGATCTGGCTGCCACCGCAGTTTGATCCAGGGGGCGGTAGCCTGGCTGGCAACCTACTCCAGGAGCGTTTGGATGCTTTCGGCGAACGGCGGGAAAATGTGCGGATCGAGGTGCGGATCAAAGCACTGGATGGGCCAGGAGGCCTATACGAGGCTTTGGCAGCTACCACGGCGGCGGCGCAACTGGCGATGCCAGACCTGGTCGTTCTACCGCATTGGATGATCCAGGCGGCGGCCACGAAAGGTTTGCTGCGGCCAATGACCGAACTGACGAGCGCGCTGGATGATCCCGACTGGTATGATTTTGCTCGCCAGTCTGCTAGCCTGGAGAACAACTTATTTGGGCTGCCTTTTGCTGGGGATGTGCTGATCCAGGCTTATCGAGGCGGTCCGGATGTGCAGCCAGCGCTAGATTGGACAGCCGCCTTGGCGCTCAAGACGCCATTTGGCTTCCCGGCTGCTGATCCGCAGGGACTATTTGGCCTGGCGCTGTACGAAGCAGCCGGCGGGAAGCTGCTGGACGAAGAAGATCGCCTGACGCTACAGGTGGAGCCGTTGGCCAAGGCGCTGGAATTTTTCAAGGCGGCTGCGGCGGTGGAAGTGACACCATTCTGGTTGACACAATACCAGATGGATGCCCAGGTATGGGCGGCCTTCCAGGAGGGGCGGACGAGCAGCCTGGCGGGATGGTTATCGGATTACCGGGCGGCTGATATGGACGGCGTGGTATTCGACCAGATTCCTACGCCAGATGGCAAGCCATTTGGACTGGCGCGCGGCTGGGCCTGGACGCTGACCTCGCCAGATGCGGAGCGGCGGGCAATCACGGTTGAGCTGGCGGAGTTTCTTACTGAGAGCAGCTTCCTGGCGCGATGGAGCCAGGCGGCCGGGTTGTTACCTGCCCGTCCCAGCGCCCTGGCTGAATGGCGGCTGACGGAAGATGCGGCGCGGCTAGAGCCGATTGCCCAGGCTGCCAGCCTGGTTCCGACCAGCGATTTGTTAAAAGTCGTGGGGCCGGCGCTTAGCGAGGCGATCGCTCAGGTGCTCAAAGGGCAGCTCGAACCGCAGGCGGCTGCGCAGGTGGCGGCCAACCAGGTCAGCCCGCCATGAGGTATAATTAAGGGATGAATGATCGTT
>JAYRWF010000488.1:0-3244 GCA_041918195.1 Anaerolineales bacterium | reverse complement strand
GCAGAAATTGATCATCCTTAAAGGATCAGCTTTAGGAACTCAAATTTATCCTAATCTTGCCCTGCGTCCGATGGTTGACCTGGACCTGCTGGTAGATCGAAGCAAGACCACTCCAGCAATCAGCATTCTCCAGCAGCTAGGTTTCCAGATCGCCCGGGTAGAAGAACAGCAGGGTTTTACGATTAATTACGAAAACGAAATCGTCCTGCGCAAATATCGAGCGATCGATATCGTCGTTGAAGTCCACTGGAGCCTGTTCAATTCCCCTTACTATCAATATAAACTTTCACAGGAATGGTTGTGGGAATCAGCCAAAACAATTGATCTGAATGGTGCAACCGCGCTGATGCTCAAACCAGAAATTCAAGTGCTTCATTTGTGCGGCCACCTTTCTTACCACCATGCTGGAGAGGGCTGGCTCTGGCGGCATGACCTGGCTGAGATGGTGATGCACTACCGGGAAGGCCTGGATTGGGATCAGATCATCGAATATGCGGGTCGGTTTGAACTACTTATCACCTTACAAACGAACATAACCAGCTTGCAAGCAATTTACGGATCAATCGTTCCAGATGAGGTATTCAAGAAACTGGCTGCCTACGATCCAACCAAAGCTGAGAAGCGCCTGTTCTCGCAGTTGAATGTCGTAAAGAAAAAATCGGGTAAGACTTTCCTGGAGGATATTTCTAGCTTACCCAACCTGCAGAGTAAGCTGGATTTTGCCCTACACAACATCTTCCCATCTCCAAGATATATGAAAGACCGTTACCAGTTCAAGGCATCGCTACTGCTGCCCTATTTTTATGCCTACCGTTGGTTCCTGGGGATAAAAAGCCTCTTTTAAGCTAAAAACTTCTGGTTAATTTCTTCTGCCAGGCGATTAGCCTGCTCGATTAAGAGCTTCCGGCCACTCTGGGTTGCAAAAATCCGAGCTTCTTCTAAGAGCACACTCGCCTCACGATCAGGCAATAATGGAATTAACCATAATCTGATTTGGGTAGCCAGGTGGCGGGTTCCAAGTGAATCCGCCAGGCCTAAAGCGGTTGAGAGCCGATGAATAGCCAAGGCAGTTTCTCCCTTGGCCATTGAAGCCAATCCCAGGTTGGCAGTCAACCCAGCCACACGTTCTTTTACTTCAAATCGCTCCGCAACCTCCAGGCCTTCATTAAAATATTTCTCGGCCAAATCCAGCTCTCCAGCCGCCAGGTTTATTTCCCCATACGTCGAAAGAAGGTATGCTTCCAGACCAATCACACCCTTCTCCCGCGCCAATTCTAAACCAGACTGGATCGTCTCTCGAGCAGAAGGGTCCCCCATCAGGAGAAGATGATAGGCCAGGTTGTTTGTTGCCAGGATGCGCGCTTCGAGAAAAGCATCATCATCGGGTTGATTGGCAACCTCCACTGACTGGCGATAATATGGGATTGCCTGGGCCAGGTTACCCTGTTGAGCGGCCAACGAGCCCAGCTCGAACAGCGCCAGCGCCTGGCTGGATCGATCGGGTTGGCTCTGCTGGTTGAGCAATTCCTTGGCTGCCATTAAATGCTGCTGGGCGTCATCCAGGTTTGCGCCTTCAATAGAGAGCGCGGTGCCCCAAACCAACTCAGCTTTGATCCGAGCATCTAGATCACTGTTTTCAATCACCAGGCGAGCTTGCTGGATCGCTTCAGAAAAACGCGCCTGGGGCAATAAAGTGCGTGCTAGAGACAGGCGCAAGGCATTTACGCGCAGGACATCTTTATTATCCTGGACAAGCCGGATCAATTCATGATAGGTTTCTGAAGCCTGGACAAAATGCCCGGCCTGCGACTGGACTTCCCCAAGCGCAGCAAGCATTGCCGGTCGCTGTGATCGGCTTGCTCCAACCAAAGCCTGTTCGAAGAACGTAATTGCCTCGTCCCAGCCAGCCAGTTTGGCTGCGAGTTTTCCTGCCTGGAACGCATAGGGTGAGGCTCGTTCAAGGTCTCCGCCTTCGCTAAAATGCCAGGCTAATAAACTACTAAATTCATCGAGCTGGTCATGGTGGATTTTTTCGATCGCCTGCGCAACCCGATGATGGAGCAGACGGTGGCGCGTTTCTCCCACTTCCTGGTAAGCCACATCAAGCGTCAGGTGGTGATCAAACGAGAATTGGAAATTTGGTAAAGCTTGCACTAAACCGACCTTGATCAATTCATCCAATCCATCCAATGTCGCGCCTTCCGAGAGACCGGCGGCCTGTGATACCACATGAAAATCGAAAATCCGCCCAACGGCAACCCCAACATCCAAAACCCGGCGCGCTGGCTCAGAAAGCTGGGTCAAACGTGACTGGATGAAACTGTAAATGCTACCTGGAACTATATTGCTCTGCAACAAGCTGACTTCCCAATCCGGCTTATCCGCCTGACTCTCTTTCGCCTGGCGAACCAACTCCGACAGAATGTATGGATTTCCTTCTGAAGCTTCCGCCAAATTTTCCGCCAACACCGAGGACTGGGATGGGCTCAATTTTGCCGCAATGGTTTGAATTTCCGGAGATGTCAAGCGAGGCAACCTGATTCTCTCTATTTTTCGCTCCCGGGTCAAAGCCTGTACCAAGGCTTGAAGAACCCCTTGAGCGCCAAATGTGCGCGCGGTTGCGATAAATCCCACTGAGCCGGGATAATTGCGCCGTACCAGATAGCCTAATAATCCGATCGAAGAGGGGTCAGCCCATTGGATGTCGTCCAGGAAAATAATCAACTCATGACGGCGGGAGACCACAGCCAGAAACTGGTAAATTGATTCCCACAAACGAGTTTCTTCTACCGCAGTACCTGGAGCCATTGGAAATGGGTCGGGTTGATCAGGAATTAACCGGCCAATTTCAGCCCGCCAGATCAAAGGCAGGTCGCGAGCCAGGTAGGTGCGCGTATTTGCCCATTCGGGGTGCTGCAACAGGCTCCGCAGTGTGCTGATAATTGGCTGGTATGGCAGGTTTTGTTCTAGCTCATGCGCTCTACCAGTCAAAGCGATCGCCTTGGATCGCGCTAGATATTCTTCCACCAGGCGTGTCTTGCCAATGCCTGGCTCGCCCTCAACCAGCGTCAGCCGGCAGGCAGATAATCCTTCAGCAAGCTTTTGAATTTCTATCTTGCGACCAGTAAAGGGGAGCCTAAATTCCTTTGGCGGCTCATCTGGGGTCTGGATGATCTGCCGTGACCCTGACCTAATTGGCAATCGCAATCGATCAACCGTCCCAGTATCCGCCAAGCGGTCAGTC
>JAYRWF010000487.1:0-3186 GCA_041918195.1 Anaerolineales bacterium | reverse complement strand
TTCTTACTCTGGTTCAAGCGCTAATGGAGGTCGTTAGCCAATTCCTTGGAACGCCCTGTTATCTTCAGTATAGAGAATCTCTTTTGGAAAGTCAATAGGTCTGGCCCGGATTCATCAAATTCTCATTCTGAGGCAGTTAGCTTCTTCCAGGTCTCGTCGTCCACCAGGGTGACCACCCGAAAGCCTTCCGCATAAGCCATTTCTTTGCCCTTGGCGCGCTCAGCAGCCCAGTTGCGGATCGATTCAGCCGGGTCCCAGTCTTTCATCTGGCTGGCATGGGCACGCAAGGCAGCAATTTTGATCTCTATCGTCTCCTCGATGTTGACGAACACCTCGGCGTCATTCCCCCAGGTGCTAACGTACACCTTACGCGGTTTATGTGCCTTGAATCCTTCCAAAGCGATTTCCTCAAACAAATTGGGCTGGCCAGCCGCCGGGAAAACGGCATCCAGGGCAGCCGTGGCGGCTGCCCGGTGGTCGGGGTGGTTGATGTAATCGCTGCCCGCCCAGACAATCGTCGGGTCGCCAGTGATCACGACCTCCGGCCGGAAACGTCGGATCTCGCGCACCAGGCGCTTGCGCAGCTCGAGCGTAGCGACCAGCATACCGTCTGGCTCGCGCAGGAAGATCACTTCGCTGGCCCCAGCCAGGCGGGCCGCTTCGCGCTGCTCCGCTTCTCGAATTTCGATCGCCCGTTGGCGAGTCATTCCTTCCGCGTCAATCCCGACATCCCCGCTGGTGCAGAGCACATAAGAGATGCGCGCCCCGGCCCGAGCCCAGCGCGCCAGAGTGCCGGCGCAGCTAAACTCAATATCATCAGGATGTGCGACAATCGCCATGGCGCTCTCGGGAATGTAGGTGGTGGGTGGGTTCATAGGGTCAACTCCGACAGATCAGGATTTGGTAGGTTCAAGGTTTTCAGTTTACAATAGGAACGGCAAACCGTCAAATGGCAACCAACCACCTGAGTACACCTGTAATCGTCCAATGTGGGTAAACCTGCACACCCATTCCAGCTATTCCTTCCTGCGCGGCCTGGCCTCGCCACTGGAGCTGGCCCAGGCGGCTGCAGCCCAGGGCATGCCAGCCCTTGGGTTGGCGGATAGCGGCGTCCTAAGCGGAGCGATTGAATTTTACGATGCCTGCCGCACCCACGGTGTCCACCCGATCTTGGGTTTGGAGTTGCCGGTTAGCCTGCCGCCAGACCCGCGCGCCGGGCTAACCGGCTTGCCATCTGGCAACGGCGTTCTGGTTTTGTTGGCAATGGACCAGCCTGGCTGGTCGAACCTGTGTCGCCTGAGCAGCCAGATCCAAACTGGCGACCAGCCCGAACTACCGTTGGCTGGCCTGGCAGGGCGAACGGACGGCCTGCTCTGCTTGAGTGGGGGATTGCGCGGCCTGGCAGCGCCCTGGTTAGCCAGGGGAGATGTCACTGCCGGGATGGAGGTGTTCGAGCAGCTTCTGGCTTTCTTCCCTGATCGTCTATATCTTGAGCTCCAGGCCAGCGCTGCAACACCAGGCGAAGCGGAACAGCGCTGGTGCACCAACCTGCTCCGCCTGGCAAAGCGACTGGGCCGACCGCTCGCAGCCAGCGTGGATATCCATTACCTTAGGCCAGAGCAAGCCGGCCTGCAGCGCCTGGTCAGCGCCATTCGCCTGAACCTGCCGTTGAACGAGCTGCCAGACCAGGCCTGCGCCCTGCCCGGCTCTTATTTCATGGATCAGGAAGCGCTCCTGGCGGCCTTAAGCCGGTTGCCGGTCGACGCGCCGCAACGAGCTTTAAACGGCACGCTGGAAGTTGCTGAGCGCTGCCAGCTCGAATTACCAGTCGGCATCCACCACTACCCCCACGCCGACCTGCCTGGCGAGCCGGACTCAGACCTGGCACTGCGCCAGCGCGCCGAAGCCGGCGCCATCCAGCGCTACGGCCCACTCAACGGTGAGATTCGTGCTCGCCTGGACCATGAGTTAGAGACCATCCAGGCTTGCGGTTACGCATCGCTGTTCCTGATCATGCAGGAAATCATCCAGTTCACTCGCCGGGCTGGGGTACCGGTGTCCTCGCGCGGCTCGGCTGCCTCCTCCCTTGTCGCCCACTGCCTGGGTATCACCACCCCGGACCCGATCCGCCTCAACCTGTATTTCGAGCGCTTTCTGAATCCAATGCGGGTCACCCCGCCAGATATTGACACCGACTTGTGCTCGCGCCGGCGCGACCAGGTAATTCGTTTTGTCTACCAGCGCTTCGGCGAGCAGCGGGTGGCGATGGTTTCGACGATCAATCGCTTTCGTAGCCGCTCGGCGCTACGCGAAACGGCCAAGGCTCACGGCTTGCCGCCCGCCCAGGTCAGCGCGCTGCTTGAAAAACTGCCTTACCGCTGGTGGGGACCGCCTGGGCGGGAGGTCACTGAAGCAGATGCCTTTGCCAGCCTGGAAAGCGAACATCCCCACCCACCCTATCCGGAGATCTTCCAGGCCGCCCGGGCGATCATCGGCCTGCCGCGCCACCTGTCGATCCACCCCGGCGGGGTGGTTATTGCCCCAGGGTTGCTCAACGACCTGGCGCCGGTCCAGCTGGCCCCAAAGGGCATCACCATCACCCAGTTCGACCTGGTTTCAGTCGAGCGCCTTGGATTGCTCAAAATCGACCTGCTGGGGATTCGTGGTCTGACCGTGCTGGGCGACGTGGCCGAGGCGATCGCTGCTGAGCGCGCTGCTGCGCCAGACAGGCCTGGCGCAGCCCAACCTGCCCAAGTGATGGAGATCCTTGAGTCCATTCCAGCCCAGGACGAAGCCACCAGCCAGACTCTGCAGGCTGCCCGAACGATCGGCTGCTTCCAGATCGAAAGCCCCGGGATGCGAGCAACCCTGCGCGAAATCCAGGCTCGCAGCAGCGACGACTTGATGGTCGCCCTGGCGCTTTACCGGCCTGGCCCGTTGACCGGCGGTTTGAAAGAAGCCTTTGTGGAGCGCTTCAAGGCCAAAACCGCCCAGCGCCGATCCGGGCAGTCGGCTGGCGCTGGGGGCCAGGCATCTTTCTACCTCCATCCAGCACTTGAGCCGATGTTGCAGGAAACTTATGGTGTCATCCTGTACCAGGAACAGGTGCTGCGCATCGCCCATGAGCTGGCCGGGTTCAACCTGTCCGATGCAGACCTGCTTCGCCGGGCAATGAGCCATTTCGAC
>JAYRWF010000486.1:0-10719 GCA_041918195.1 Anaerolineales bacterium | reverse complement strand
TTTGCCTGCTCATCCTGGTATTTCTTACGCTATGCCAGCCCATGGTCCGAGCACGAGCCCTTTGAGCGGCAGTCTGCCGAATACTGGCTTCCGGTGGATTTATACGTCGGTGGCGCAGAGCATGCTGTCCTGCATCTGCTCTATGCCCGTTTCTGGACGCGCGTCCTGGCGGACGCCGGCTTGATCAGTTTTCGCGAACCATTTGCAAAATTGCTCAACCAGGGCCAGTTGTTAGCGCCGGATGGAGCCCGGATGTCCAAGTCGCGTGGCAATGTCATAACGCCTGACCGGATGGTGGAGACTTATGGCGCGGACGCCCTGCGCGTCTATGAGCTGTTCATGGCGCCTTTTGATCAGGATATCACCTGGAGCACTGATGGCATCCATGGCGCACTTCGTTTTCTGAACCGCATCTGGACTCTATTTGCCGACACATACACGGTTAGCCACTCTACTTCTGGGACCGATCCCGAGCTTGAACGCTGGCTACATCGAACCATCCGCCAAACCAGCGAGCGGATCGAAAGCTTTCGGTTTAACACCATGGTCTCAGCCTTGATGGAGTTTGTCAACCTGCTGGCGCAGCGCCGCCGGGAGGGCGCCTGGCAAACTGGAACCTATCACCACTGTTTGGAGACCCTGCTGCTCTTGCTGGCTCCGGTGGCGCCGTTCATCGCCGATGAGCTCTGGTCGCAGACTGGTCACTCTGGCAGCGTGCATGCCCAGTGCTGGCCGGTCTGGGATGCTGAATTGGCCGCCGAAGAAACCCAGGAAATTGCAGTCCAAATTAACGGGCGGGTGCGCGCTGCCATCCCGGTGGAACCGGGCGCCAGTGCCGAGGCCGTCCAGCAGATTGCCTTGTCGCATCCGAAAGTCGCCTCCTGGCTGGCTGGCCAATCTGTGAAAAAAATCATCTATATTCCGGGTAAAATTCTGAGTATCGTCGCGGCCGGTCAAACACCGCCGCCTGAATCAAATTAGTCCTGCCCTGGCCCCTCGCCCTGGCGCCAGGCAGTGGAATGATCTTTACGATTATTTGGAGAAGAGAATGACAGAGCCAACCGTTTACAACCCGGCTGATATCGAACCGAAGTGGCAGGCCAAATGGGAAGCCGACGGCCTGTACCAAGCCGATATCAATCCGAAACGTCCCAAGTATTATGCCTTGACCATGCTGCCTTATCCTTCTGGTGACCTGCACATCGGGCACTGGTACGCCTTTACCCCCTCAGACGCCCGGGCGCGCTTCATGCGTATGCGCGGCTACAATGTGCTTTTCCCGATGGGCTTCGATGCCTTCGGTCTCCCGGCCGAGAACGCCGCTATCAAGCGGCGAATTCATCCTAAAGAGTGGACCTACGCCAACATCGAGCGGATGCGCGGCCAGATAAAAAGCATGGGTGCGATGTTTGACTGGCGGCGCGAAGCCGTCTCTGCGGATCCAGAATACTATCGCTGGACGCAGTGGTTTTTCAGCCAGCTCTATAAGCACGGGCTGGCATATCGGAAAATGTCGCCCGTGGATTGGTGCCCGAACTGTAATACCACCCTGGCGCGGGAGCAAGTCTGGGGAGAAGACCGGCACTGTGAGCGTTGCGGCACCCCGGTGATTCGCAAGGATCTTGAGCAGTGGTTCTTCCGCACGACCAATTATGCCGATGAGTTGCTCGATTTTTCTGGAATGGACTGGCCGGAGCGCGTCCAAACCCTGCAGACCAACTGGATTGGCCGGTCGGAAGGCGCATCGGTGGTCTTTCGGACAGAGTCCGGCGAACCGCTGGAGGTTTTTACCACCCGCCCAGATACGCTCTGGGGAGCCACCTTCATGGTGTTAGCTCCAGAGCATCCCTTGCTGCCTGTCCTGACCACGCCTGCCCAAAAAGCGGCTGTGGAAAGTTACGTTCAGCAGGCTTCGCGCCAGACCGAAATCCAACGCGCGGCCATCGACAAGGAAAAGACCGGTGTCTTCACGGGCAGCTATGCCATTAACCCGGTCAATAACCAGCGCATCCCGATCTGGATCGCCGATTATGTCCTGATGACCTATGGGACCGGTGCGATTATGGCCGTCCCGGCGCACGACGAGCGCGATTTTCAGTTCGCGCTCAAGTTCGGCCTGCCGATTTTGCCAGTCATCCAACACCCGGACCATCTGGCTCGCTCATTTGCTCCGGCTGGCGATATGCGTTCCGGCTTTGCAGATGCCCTGGAAAAGGCCCAGCTCACCTTCTCGCAGGATGAAAAAGGCTTCTTCATCAGCATCCCCCCCGAGAAGGTCCAGGAGTATATCCACTTAGCCCGGGCCTACCTGACGCCGGGCAACTGGAATGAGATTGTTGGTCAGGAATGGATTTTCATCTTTCCGGATGGCGTGCTGCATTGGGACTCGGTCGAAGCTGACCAGCAGATCCTGGCCCGCTGCCAGGCTCTAGATGAACACGTCAGGTCGAAACGAACGCTGATGGAAATGCTCTGGGCGTGTGAGTTTTATCGCCCGGTGCTGTACCATGCCGAATATGGCAGGATGATCCATTCCGGCGCGTTCAGCGGAGCGCCGGGTGAGACGGCTAAGAAGCAGGTCATCGAATGGTTGGAATCTCAATCGATTGGGAAGGGAACGATCAATTATCGCTTGCGTGATTGGTTGATCAGCCGCCAACGCTACTGGGGCGCGCCGATCCCGATCATTTATTGCCCCGAACATGGCGCAGTGCCGGTGCCCGATGACCAGCTCCCGGTGCTCTTGCCTGATGATGTCGAATGGCTACCGACGGGTGAAAGCCCCTTAAAGTTGCACCCGACCTGGAAGCAGGCGCAGTGCCCGCTGTGCGGCGCGCCAGCAGTGCGAGAGACCGATACGATGGACACCTTCATGTGTTCATCCTGGTATCACCTGCGCTACCTGAGCCCGCACTATGCCCAGGGACCGTTCGATCCGGCCGAGTATGACTACTGGATGCCGGTTGATACGTACACCGGCGGGATCGAGCATGCTACGATGCACCTGATCTACACCCGCTTTTTCCACAAAGCCGGCCGCGATATGGGCATCATGAAAGGCCCCGAGCCGATGGTTCAACTTCGCAACCAGGGCATTATCCTGGGTGAAGATTCGGAGAAGATGTCAAAGAGCCGCGGCAATGTGATCGCCCCGGATGACCTGGTCCGCCGCTATGGCGCCGATACCGTTCGAGCCTATCTAATGTTCTTTGCTCGCTGGGATATGGGCGCGCCATGGAACAGCAATGGCATCGAAGGTACTGCCCGCTGGCTGCGGCGGTCCTGGGCGCTACTGTTGGAACCTGTTGGCCGGCCGGCTGCTGGTGAGCAGGTGCTAAAAGATTTGCGCCGGAAAACCCATCAAACTTTGCGCCGCTTGACCCATGATTTTGAGAGGTTTGAATTCAACACCATCGTTTCTGGCTTGATGGAGTTGATGAATGAGATGTACAAGGCGCGTGAAAGCGGGGCGGCGGGGTCGCCAGAATGGAAAGAAGCCTGCGACATTTACCTGCGTATGCTGGCTCCGGTTGCGCCGCATATCGCTGAAGAAATCTGGGCCAGGTTAGGCAAGCCTTATTCCATCCATACCCGGCCCTGGCCGGAGGTAGACCAGCTAGCTGCTGCGGACGAGATGATCACCCTGGTGGTTCAAATCAACGGCAAGGTCCGTGACCGGATCAACGTGCCGGCCGGGATCACAGAAGAAGCGGCTAAGGAGTCGGCTTTGAACAGCCCGGTAGTAATGAAGCTGTTGGAAGGAAAACCACCCCGCAAAGTTGTCGTCGTGCCTGGAAAGCTGGTCAGCATCGTCGTCTAGCAACGAATGGAGATCGACCTAACTTCCACCTGGGAGCAAAGCAATGCGCATAGAAGAATGTAACTGGATGGATGTAGAAAGCTACCTGGAGCAGGAGGACCGCCTGATCCTGGTCCTGGGGGCGTGTGAACAGCACGCCTACCTGAGCCTGCTGACCGATGTGAAAATTCCTCAAGCGCTGGCCGATGCAGCCAGCCAGGTCAGTGGGGTGATCGTCGCCCCGGCGTTGAATTTCGGCTGCTCACCCTATTTCCTGGCCTATCCAGGTACCTTCAGCCTGCGGGTGTCAACCTTGCTGGATCTGGTTGAAGACCTGGTGCGCTCGGCCTTTCGCCAGGGATTCCGCCGGATCCTGATCCTCAATGGGCATGGCGGCAATGATCCGGCTCGTGCTCGGCTGTATGAGTTGGCAACCGAATTGCCCGGCTTGCGCCTGGCCTGGTATGCCTGGTGGCAGGCGCACAGCGTCCAGGCGCTGGCCGAGAAACATGCCCTCAAGCCGGCCCACGCCAATTGGCTGGAAGCTTTCCCGTTCACCAAGGTAGCCGAGCTGCCCCAAGATGATAAAATACCCCCCCGCATCCCCGGTTTAATGGGCGCTGACCAGGCGCGGCGGGTCTATGGCGATGGTTCCTTTGGCGGGCCATTCCAGGCCGATCTGGCGATCATGGATGAAATTTTCCAGGCTGCCTTAGCGGATGTCATCGGCTTATTGCAGTTTGAGTGACATTCCTGTAAAATGAATTGAGATTACCCTTTTAGGAGGCAAAGATGTCCCCAAAACAGATTATCACATCCGATAAAGCGCCCAAGGCATTGGGTCCGTATTCAGTCGCCAACCGTATCGGCAACCTGGTATTTACTGCCGGTCAGCTTGGCCTGGATCCGCAAACTGGTGAATTGGCTCTGGGGGGTATTGAGGCGGAAACTCACCAGGCTCTGACTAATATTCGAAATGTGCTTGAAGCAGCTGGTTCCTCCCTCTCCCAGGTTGTGAAAACAACTGTATTTCTGCGCGATATGAATGATTTCACTCGGATGAACGCCATTTATGGCCAGTTTTTCACCGAAAACTTCCCGGCTCGCTCGACTGTTCAGGTGGCTGCTTTGCCAAAGGGCGGTGCGGTGGAAATTGAGACGGTTGCAGTAGTTGAGTAAGGAATTGATTTAACTTTCAATGCCAATCGTTTCGGTGATTGTGCCATGTTACAATGAGCAGGCGACGATCGGATTGCTCCTTGATTCACTGCGCAAGCAAACATTTCCGCCCGCCGAACAGGAAATTATCATTGCCGATGGAGCCTCAACCGACCGGACTGTAGCAGAGATTGAGCAGTTTAAAGCTGATCATCCAGGTTGTAACGTGAGAATAATCTCCAATCCCCGCCGGACTATCCCGGCTGGGCTGAACCTGGCAATCCAGGCAGCCCAGGGGGAATACATTGTTCGACTGGATGCGCATTCGATGCCCAGCAACGACTATGTTGAGCGTTGCGTGGCCAACCTTAAGCAAGGTCTCGGAGAGAACGTCGGTGGGGTTTGGGATATTCAACCAGGCGGGCCGGGCTGGATTGCCAGGTCGATTGCCTTAGCGGCTTCAAATCCGTTGGGTGTGGGCGATGCCCGTTATCGATACACCAATCAGGCTGGCCCGGTCGATACAGTCCCGTTCGGCGCTTTCCGGCGCAGCCTGGTTGGCGAAATTGGTTACTTTGATGAAAACCGTTTGACCAATGCGGATTATGAGTTCAATACCCGTGTCCGCAAGGCAGGCAAAACTATCTGGTTGGACCCAGCCATTCGCTCGGTCTATTTTGCCCGCCCGGACTTGCTTGCCCTGGCGCGCCAGTATTGGCGCTATGGGTATTGGAAGTATCGCATGCTAAGACGCTATCCGGAGACGATCCGCTGGCGCCAGGCATTACCGCCGGCTTTTGTCCTCGCACTTCTAGGATTGTTTTTCCTGACCCTTTGGATGCCGGTCTTTGGTTGGTTGCTCTTGAGCTGCCTGGTTATCTATGGATTGGTTCTATTGGGGGAGGGCCTCCGCCAGGCTGGCAAACATGGGGATGTTCGTTTTGGAGTGGGCATACCCCTTGCAATAATGGTAATGCATTTTTGCTGGGGGGGAGCGTTCTTGTGGAGTCTGGCACGTAAGGAAACAGAATGGGCCTTTCAAAGAACGTGAAGAAATCCAGGCGCTGGCAGCTCCGCTTGACAGAGCGGCGAGCTCTGCTCCTGCTTGGCGATTTACTGGCCGGGACAATTGCCATGGTGGTAGCCTTGCTGGTCTGGGGCAGTACCTTGCGCTATATTCAATTCGACCTGGCATTTCTGCAGGATCGCGTCCCATTCTGGTTTTATGGCTTGCCCTTGATCTGGGTATTGCTCCTGATTGAGCTTTATGACGTCCATGCTGCCGGTTCCTGGAAGCGCACACTTCAAGGAGTGCTGTTTGCCGGGGCAATTGGCTTGGCGCTATATTTGGTTGTTTATGTCGTCTATGTCGAGCCGCCTCGCTCCGCGCTGCCCCGCTTGGGCGTGGCTGCTTTTCTGATTGTGGTGGTTTTGCTGACCTTGGCATGGCGGTCTATCTACATTAAGATCTTTACCGCCCCAGAATTCATGCGTCGCGCTTTGCTGGTTGGCGGAGGAGCGACCGGTCAGATCATGCTGCAGATCATCAACGGCTTACAGCCCAAGCCGTTCAACATGCTTGGGGTGATCGATGACGACCCCAAAAAACAAGGCGCCCGGGTAGAAAATCATCCAGTGCTTGGTCCCAGTGAATGCCTCTTAGATGTAATTAAAGAGCAAGGGGTCACCGATCTGATCGTGGCGATCTCGGGTGAGATGAATGGCGGAATGTTCCAGGCGCTGTTGGATGCCCAGGAGCGTGGGGTCGAGATTACTCGCATGCCGGTCGCCTATGAAGAGTTGTTGGGCCGGGTACCGATTCGCTGGTTGGAAGCCGATTGGATCTTGCGCTCGTTCGTCGACCAGGCTCGCTCGCGCGGCTTTTACGAGTTGATCAAGCGTTTGATCGATATTCTGGGTGGCCTGATCGGAACGCTGGTTTTCTTTGTTTTTCTGCCGCTGATTGCCATTCTGGTTCTCCTGGATGACGGTTGGCCGATTTTCTATACTCAGGTACGTTCTGGGCGTGGTGGGCAACCTTATAATTTATTCAAAATCCGGACCATGATCCGTGATGCTGAAGCGGATGGAAAACCGCAATGGGCCAAAGAAAACGATACCCGTACCACGCGCACCGGTCGTTTCTTTAGAAAGACCCACCTGGATGAGTTACCGCAATTCATTAATGTCCTGACTGGAGAGATCAGCCTGGTAGGACCGCGTGCCGAGCGGCCCGAGCTGGTTGATTTATTCCAAAAGAACATTCCTTTTTATCGAGCGCGTCTACTCGTCAAGCCCGGTCTCACCGGTTGGGCGCAGGTGAACCAGAACTATGCTGCCGGCATCGACGAAACGATTACCAAGCTCGAATATGATTTGTACTACATCAAACGCCGCAGCCTTCCTTTGGACCTGTATATCCTTTTGCGAACACCCTTCACTGTTTTAGGATTGCGCGGCCGGTAATTTTCATGAAGCCAAAGTTTTTGCTGCGCAACCGTTTACTCATCCTGGGTGATATGTTCTTAATCATAGTCGCCGCCCTGGGTAGCTTCGCGTTGCGCACCGATCTGGGGCCAAGATTCAAAGATTATCTTCCCCTGGCTTTTTGGTTTGTTGTCATTGCTTTGGTTTTCAAACCGCTCGTGTATAACTTCTTTGGCCTCTACCGGCGGATGTGGATGTATGCCAGTATCCAGGAATTGAAGTTGATTGTCGTTGCGGTTACCTCCGCCTCCGTAGTTCTGGCGCTGATTGTCACCTTGCTCAACGCGATCAATATTTTCCCGGATTTTCCGCGTAGTATTGTCCCCATCGATTGGTTGCTATCGCTGGTTTTGGTTGGCGGTCTCAGATTTTCAATGAGAGTCCTGGCCGAGGTCCAACCTGCCGCGGCCGATTCGGATAGCCGCTCAAAACGTGTCCTGGTGGTCGGCGCGGGAGACGCCGGGGCGCTGGTCGTTCGTGAGATGCAGCGCAATCCTAACCTGCCGCTCCAACCGGTTTGTTTCCTGGACGATGACCCCGACAAGCAACGCCAGCAGATTCATGGCATCCCGGTGGTTGGCAAGCTCGATGACCTACCCCGTATCCTGATCATGCGCCAGATTGATGAGGTGGTGATTGCAATCCCTAGCGCCCCAGGTCAGGTTATTCGTAAGGTAGCCGAAGTCTGCCGGCTGCGCAATATGCCATTTCGCACTATGCCAGGTCTTTATGAGCTGCTGGGTGGCAAGGTCAGCGTCAGCCGTTTGCGCGAAGTGGAAATCACGGACTTGCTGCGCCGTGAGCCGGCTCTTATCGACGAACGAGCGATTGGCGGCAGCCTGGGCGGTAAACGCGTAATGATTACCGGGGCTGGCGGATCTATCGGCCGCGAGTTGTGTCGCCAGGTGGCTCGCTGGGGTCCTTCCGAGTTGATCCTGCTCGGTCATGGCGAAAATAGCATCTTTGAGACGGTGATGGAGTTGGAAGAGAACTTTCCATCACTCCCCTTGCATCCAGTGATCGCCGATATTCGCGATCTGGATCGCTTGACCCTGGTGTTCGACGATTTGAGTCCCCAGGTGGTATTTCATACCGCTGCCCACAAGCACGTACCGCTGATGGAGGCGAATGTCGTCGAAGCAATCACCAACAATGTGCTCGGAACGCGTAACCTGGTTGAGATCGCCATAAATTTCAATGTCGAGCGCCTGGTCATGATTTCAACCGATAAAGCCATCCGGCCGACCAGTGTTTATGGGGCGGCCAAGCGAATGGCCGAGCTGATCGTGCTGGATGCTGGTTTGCATTCGGGGAGGCCCTTTTCAGTGGTGCGGTTTGGCAACGTCCTGGGCAGCCGGGGCAGCGTGGTTCCGCGCTGGAAAAGCCAGATTAACACGGGTGGCCCGGTGACAGTGACTCACCCGGATATGAAGCGATATTTCATGACTATCCCCGAGGCCGTTCACCTGGTCCTCCAGGCATCGGCTATGGGAAAGGGCGGGGAGGTCTTTGTGCTGAACATGGGCGAGCAAGTTCGCATCTTGGATTTGGCAGAAGACGTAATCCGCCTTTCTGGTTTAGAGCCAGGTAAGGATATCGAAATTGTATTTACCGGTATCCGGCCAGGAGAAAAACTCAGCGAAGAACTCTGGGACCGCACCGCCCGATATGAACCAACCGCTCACCCCGACATCGTCCTGCTGGCCGAAGAGAGCAGCTTGAATGGAGAACCATTGTCCAAGGTGCTCGATGAATTGGGCCATCTGGTGCGTGAGGGGGAGGAAGATGCAATCTTAAAGATCCTGGATGAAGTGATTCCAGGCGCAGCGATGCGCAGTACACCCTCGTTGGATTTTACTTCTTTCGTTTGAGCTTTGCTCTTCCGAAGATTCCGATATGGCGCAATTTTCACTTTCAACCTGGGATGCCTTTATCCAGCAGCATCCTGAAGCGCACCTGCTTCAAACCTCAGCCTGGGCGGAGCTTAAAACAGGCTTTGGCTGGAAGGCCGACCAGTACTTATCTGGCGATGATCCAGCTGCCCAGGCCGGGGCACAGGTCTTATTTCGGCCGCTATTCCTGGGTTGGCATATCGCCTACATTCCGAAAGGACCGGTTCATTTGCAGACAGGGCAGTGGGGTGGGTTCTTGCCCGGCCTGGACCGGCTTTGCCGGCGTTGGAAGACGATTTTTCTGATTGTCGAGCCAGATGCGTGGGATGAACCAGGCGTCTCGCCGCCGTCTGGTTTTCAGCCTGCCAGTCAGTCCATCCAGCCGCCGCGCACAATCCTGCTCGATCTGCGGGATGGCGAGCAGGCCGTCCTGGCTGGTATGAAGCAGAAGACCCGCTATAACATCCGCCTGGCTCAGAAAAAAGGTGTGATTGTCCGTCCATCCGATGACCTCCCGGGATTCCACCAGTTGATGCTCGCCACTGGCCAGCGGGATTTTTTTGGGGTGCACAGCCTGGATTACTACCAGCGCGCCTACGCGCTTTTTCATCCTCGCCAGGAATGCGAGTTGTTTGAGGCGCAATACCAGGGCGAGTTGTTGGCTGGTTTAATGGCTTTCAAACGAGGCCGACGGGCGTGGTATTTTTATGGCGCTTCTTCCGATGAACAACGCGAATTGATGCCAACCTACCTGGTGCAGTGGGCGGCCATTCAATGGGCAATCCAGGCTGGCTGCAACGAGTATGATTTATGGGGTATCCCAGACGAAGATGAAAACCAACTGGAGGCTGATTTTACCCGGCGTTCCGATGGCCTGTGGGGTGTTTACCGTTTCAAGCGTGGCTTTGGAGGCCAGGTCCGCCGTTCAGCCGGTCCTTATGAACGCGTTTACCAGCCGCTTCTCTATCGCCTTTATAAAATTATGCTGAAATTAAGAAACCGCCAGCGGAGCGTGGTATGAGCTCCGCTCGCTCCTGGAATGAACACATCAGCCCTCTGCCCGGCGCCCATGTTTTACAAAGCAGTCAATGGGGCGAGGTGAAAAACCGTTTTGGTTGGCAGGCTGCTCATTACCTTTGGATACGCGCAGGAGGACAGACCACTCCGCTAATGACAGCGCTTGATGATTTGGCTACTACCCCAGCAGACCAGGTAGCTGCGGCAGCCATGATCTTGACCCGCGCGATCCATTTTTGGGGCTTGTCGATCAAAGTGATGTATGTTCCAAAAGGGCCCCTTTTGGATTGGCAGCATGCCGAGCTCCGCCGGCAGGTACTCTCGGACCTGGCCAGTTTGGCGCGCCAGCAGAGAGCGCTTTTTATC
>JAYRWF010000485.1:0-3245 GCA_041918195.1 Anaerolineales bacterium | reverse complement strand
GGGTGGCGACCCTCGTCGTGGTGGCCGGGCTGAGCGCCGTCCTGCTGGTGCGGGTGGACGAGGACGGTCCGCTGGCGGTCCAGGCCGGCGGGTGGCCGGCGCCCGTCGGCATCACCCTCGTGGCCGACCGGCTCAGCGCCATGATGCTGGTGGTCTCGGTCCTGGTGCTGCTGGCCGTCCTGGTCAGTGCCTGCACCGGCCAGCTGCCTGCCCAGAACCAAACTACGGCGCAAGCGCCAACCGCCTCTGATACACCACCCCCAACTGCTACTGCCACCCAGCCGCCCACATCAACCCCCATTCCGACCGCCACCGAGCCACCCCCCACGCCTACCATCGCGGCCAGCCCGACGCCCTATTCCGCCGGCCCAGAGGATTTTCCGCCTGCAGTAAACCCCTTAACCGGGTTGGCTGTCAGCGACCCCAACACACTCAACCGCCGTCCGATGTCCGTTAAAGTCCAGCTCTATCCCCGCAGCCAGCGCCCGGTTTGGGGTGTTTCCCAGGCGGATATCGTCTTTGATTATTACCAGAACAACGGCCTGACTCGCCTGAACGCCATCTTCTACGGCAATGACGCTGAACAAATCGGCCCGATCCGCTCAGCCCGCCTGTTTGACGAGAATATTATCCGCATGTACAAGGCCTATTTCGCCTTTGGCGGCGCTGCCCAATATGTCCTGAACCGATTATACAATGGCGAATATGCCGACCGCCTGGTCACTGAAGGCTATGGCAATTGCCCACCGATGTGCCGCAGCGATCCGAATGGCTTTAACTTCCTCTTCACCAGCACAACCGGCCTGACCCTAAAAGCCCTCGAAAAAGGCCTCCCCCTGGACCGCCCGAACCTGGATGGAATGTTCTTCAGCGCTCTCGAACCGGACGCTTTTGCCCAGATCAGCAGCCTGCCAGGCGAGCAGGTCGTCACCCGCTATTCGATCAGCGCCTACAACCGTTGGGAATACGACCCGTCTAGTGGAAGCTATTCGCGTTTCCAGGACACCCAGGAAGATGACAGCAGGCAGGGCGAAGACTTCGCACCGCTTATAGACGGTCTGACCGGCCAGCAAATCCGCACTGCCAACCTGGTGATGATTTTTCTGCCACACCAGCCGGCCGAGTTGACCAGTAGCAGCCAGGCGGTCGATGTCCGCCTGGAGGGCAGCGGCCTGGCCTATGCCTTCCGCGATGGCAAAGCTTACAAAGTGACCTGGAACCGGGCAGATAAAGAATCTGTCCTCAGCCTGAGTTTTGAGAACGGGCAGCCATACCCCTTCAAACCGGGGAATACCTGGTTTCAAGTTGTCGGGCTATCCACCCAGTTTACCAATCCCACCCCCGGCGCCTGGCGCTTTGTTTCACAACTGCCCTGAATCGCACAATGAAAAACCGGACCTGCAGCAGGTCCGGTTTTTCATTGTGCGATTCACAAACTGCGCAGGATGCTCTTCACTAAGCCCGGCCCCTGGTAAACCAGGCCTGTGTAGACCTGTACCAGGGACGCCCCGGCCTCCAACATTGCTTGGGCATCTGACCCATTCATCAAGCCCCCCACGCCGATCACCGGCAGTTTGCCTCCGCCCAGTCGCTGGATGCGCCGGACGAACTCCAGGCTGCGCCGGGTTAATGGCGCACCGCTCAAACCGCCGCTTTCCAAAGCTACCGGAGATTGCAACCCATCCCGCATCAAGGTTGTATTGGTCGCGATCACACCATCCATCTGCTTTTCCTGGATCACCCCTAAAGCATCCTCAAGCTCCGTCTCGCTCAGGTCCGGCGCCAGCTTGACCAACAGCGGCAGGCGTTTACCCAACCTGGCCGATTGGATCAGACGTTCGGCATGCAGCCCATTAAGCAACGCTTCTAAAGCCGCCCTTTCCTGCAGCCGACGCAGCCCAACTGTGTTTGGCGAGCTGACATTGACCGCCAGGTAATCGGCCAGCCCGGCAAATTGGCGTAGTAACGCCTGGTAATCCTCCCCAGCCTCTTCCAGAGGCGTGTCCTTATTTTTCCCTATATTGACCCCCAGGACCAGCCCGGCCGGGCGCGGCTTGGACAGGTTTTTCTTCACCAGGTCAGCCCCCAGCCCAGGAAAGCCCATCCGGTTGATCAGCGCCTGGTCGGCCGGAAGGCGGAAGACGCGCGGCCGTGGGTTGCCCGACTGGGGGCGGAGTGTGACCGTTCCGACTTCGATATGCCCAAAACCCAGGCAGGCCAGGGCACGCCAAGCCAACCCATCTTTATCATATCCGGCTGCCAGCCCGACCGGGTTTGAGAACCTCAATCCAAAGACCTGCACCGGACGCTGCGGAGAACGAAAGCTGGCTCGCAGCAGAACCTGCAGCGCGGGCAAAGCCTGGACTACCTGAAGCGCCCGGATCGTCAAAGCATGGGCGCGCTCAGGTTCTAGGTGAAACAACCACGGTCGAAACAGCGCATACATATTGAGTCCTTTTCCAGCCGGCCTGGACCAGCTTAAGAACTGCGTAAAAACTCCCGCGCCTGGAGGATTAACTCCCCAGGAACCTTTTCAGCGGCCTCCCAATAGTCAAGCAGATCATCCAGGGTCGCCACGGCGTGCAGCCGAAAACCACGTTCAGCCAGGGCTTCTTTGGCCCCAGATTGCCGGTCGATCAGCACAACCACATCCTGTGCCCGCAACCCGGCCACTGCCAGCCGCTCCAGCGCTTCGAACTTGCTACCGCCAGTCGTCGCCAGGTCATCGATAATCACTACCCGCTCGCCCGGTTGAAAATCGCCTTCGATTTCAGCCCGCGTGCCATATTCTTTGACCTCCTTGCGCGGGTAAACCAGCGGCCAGTTGCCCATCAGGCTGATTGCAGTCCCGATTGGCAAAGCTGCATAAGGTAGAGCTGCCAGCCGGTCAAACTCCAACCCGCCCAGAACTGGCAGGTAGGCTGCCGCCGCCTGCCGCAACAGGGCCGGCTGGCTGACCAACCGGCGCAGATCCAGGTAGATCGGCGAGATCAACCCGGATTTTAGCGCAAACTGCCCAAATCGCACGCAGCCGGCCTCTAACAGTGCATCCGCCAATGCTGCGATCGCCGCTTGTGAATGCCTGTCGTCTCGTTCCTGCTTTTCGATGTCCCTGCGCACCGCATTGATCTGCTGGCGAAAGGCTTCAGCTGCCTGGCGAGGGTCGCCTGCCCGGGCAATCCCGCGTGAAACCGGCACCAGCAGCCCCAATCCATCTGGGCGCAAACCAGCCTGCAACGCGGCTT
>JAYRWF010000484.1:0-1740 GCA_041918195.1 Anaerolineales bacterium | reverse complement strand
GGGAAATCAGGATTGGACGCTGAAAAACTGTGGTGACCTGGCGTCGAATTTCTAATGGGACCGTTCTGTGGTCTTGCCAGCACTGTCCCGCGAATCGAATCTCCCCGCTGGACGGTGATTCAAGAAAATTCAAAATCCGTAGCAAGGTGCTCTTCCCTGCACCGCTAGGACCCAGGATTGTTAAAATCTCGCCTTGCTGGATGGTTAACTGGTCAATGGACAGCACCGTTCGCCCGTTGTATGTTTTGATCAGCTGGCTGAGTTGATACATGCTCAGGCGTCCAGCCGTTTTCCCTGTAGTCGCAGTAAAATCAGGTTGGCGATGAAGGTGATACCAAGCAGGACGCCGCCCAGGGCAATTGCCAGACTGAAACGCCCCTGGCGAGTTTCCAGAACAATGGCGGTTGTCAGGACACGCGTTGCGCCCTGGATGTTGCCGCCAACCAGCATTACTGCGCCGACCTCAGAGATAATTGCACCGAAACCGGCCACAATCGATAAAATTACTCCTAGGCGCGCCTCTGCCAGGATGGTCAGGGCAGCTTGCCTGGAGGTAGCGCCAAGGGCGAGCATTTGCTGCTTTAGTCCTGGGTCAACCCCCAGGATGGCTGACATTGTTAGCCCAGCGACCAGCGGAAAGGCGATGATTGTTTGTGCCAAAATCATGGCCGATGGGGTAAATAATTGTGGAATCAAGGCGTTATTCAGAGCGCCTAACGGGCTGTTGCGCGACAGTAGCAGGTAGACGAACAAGCCGACGACCACGGGTGGGAAACCCATTCCCGTGTATAAAAGTGCAACCAACAATTTTCTGCCAGGGAAGCGGTTTAAACCAATTAGAGCGCCCACTGGGACGCCCAGGATTGCGCTGAACAGCAACGCCAGACCGGATACTTGTAATGAAAGGAGGATGATTTCATCCAGGTCTGAGAACATGCCTGTGATTATAATTGTATCGATACAATAATACAAGCCTGACAGTCAATAACGCCCCAGGCGATCCTGAGCCGGTCCGGTACAGGGTTTCCTGGGGCGTGTGAGATGCTTAAGCAAATTGTCGGATCAGTTCCCAGGCATGGGCGACATGCTCAGCCTGAGTGTAGGTCTGGCCGATCGACATGCGTAAGGTATACTTTCCATTCAAAACTGTATGGGAAAGGTAAAGCTGGCCACTTTGGTTTAACCTGGCGAGTAATTTCCGGTTGGCATCGTCGCCATCTCGGAGGCGGAAACAAACCAGGTTGAAAGGTGGCTGCATGACCAGCTCGAAACGCGGGTCTGCCTTGACCCACTCAGCGAATTCCTGGGCCAGACGGATATGCTCGCGCAGATGGGCTTGCAAGCCTTCCACTCCGTAGTAACGCAGGACAAACCAGAGTTTTAGACTGCGGAACCGGCGGCCGAGTGGGATCTGCCAGTCGCGGTAGTCGAACACTGCGCCGCTCTCGCTAGCCTGGTTGCGCAAGTATTCCGGTAAAATGCTCAGGGTTTGGATCAACTCAGACCGGTTGGCGACGAAAAAGCAGGTACAGTCAAAGTTCGTAAACATCCATTTATGCGGATTGAAGCAGTAGCTGCTGGCATACTCCAGTCCCTGGTGCATCCCCTGGTATTCGGGACAAATTGCTGCGCTGCCAGCCATCGCTGCATCAACATGCAGCCACAGATTGTATTTCTCGCAAATCGGTCCAATTTGCCCAAGCGGGTCGATTCCATTGGATGATGTCGAGCCCAGTGTCG
>JAYRWF010000483.1:0-10320 GCA_041918195.1 Anaerolineales bacterium | reverse complement strand
GCACCTGTTTTTGTGTTTAATTATTTGCTCGGCAACTAGTTAAGCCCGGGCAAGCTCAACAGCTTGCGGTTCAACCATCGGGCAGATTCCGCTCGGGCAGACGCCCAATTTGATATGCGCTTCCACCTCCGCCCGGAAGTGGCGAAGAATGTCGCGCACTGGACCAGAGGCCGTTTGGCCCAATCCACAATTGGAAAGGGTTTCCATGTGCTCGCATAAGTAGAGCAGTTCATCGATGTCGGACATTTTGCCCTGGCCCTCTGAGATGCGGGTCATGATTTCAAAGGCGCGTTGCGTGCCGACCCGGCAGGGGGTGCATTTTCCACAGCTCTCGAAGCGGAAGAACTGCATCAGCACCTTGGCTAAATCGACGACGCAGGTTTCTTCGTCGCAGATTAAAAGCGCTCCAGAGCCCAGGGAGACGCCAGCTTTCCGATAGGACTCAAAATCCATCGGGGTGTCTTGCAGGCTGGCGGGGATGATCGAGCCGCTTGAGCCGCCGGTTTGGGCCAGCTTGAAGGCCGCGACCTGGCCATTGGGGCGGGTTTTCATACCCTTGGCATAAATGGTGATGACTTCTCGCAAGGTGATGCCCATCGGCACTTCGATTACGCCAGTCTGGTTGACATTGCCCAGGATCGTGTAGACTTTGGTGCCGGTGCTCTTCGGGGTGCCGAACTGGCGGTACCATTCTGGCCCGTTGCGCAGGATGGGCGGGATGTTCGCCAGGGTTTCGACATTGTTCACCAGGGTAGGTTTTCCCCACAGGCCGTTTGTCGGTGGGTAGGGCGGCCGGGCGCGCGGTTCGCCGCGCTTACCTTCAATCGATTCGATTAGGGCGGTTTCCTCGCCGCAGATGTACGCGCCTGCGCCGGCGTGAATGTGCAGCTTAAAGTTGAAGCCGCTCCCGAAGATATTCTCGCCAAGTAGTCCATATTCCTTGGCTTGTTGAATGGCCAACTCCAGGCGGCGATAAGCCAGTTTATATTCACCGCGAATGTAGATATACCCTTCGCTGGCGCCGACGGCATAAGCAGAGATCGCCATCGCTTCCAGGATGACGTGCGGATCGCCCTCCAGGACCACACGGTCTTTGAAGGTGCCCGGCTCGCTTTCATCGGCGTTGCAGATAACGTATTTTGGCTCGCCTTTCGCACCAGCGACAAATGACCATTTTCGCCCGACCGGGAAGCCTGCGCCGCCGCGACCCTGCAGACCGGACTGATCGATCGTCGTGATCACATCCTTGGGGGCCATGGCAACTGCCTTGGCCAACGCCTGGTAGCCATCGTGCAGGATGTAGTCGTCAATGCTTTCCGGGTCGATCAAACCGGCGCGCTCGAGAACAATCCGTTTTTCGGCCGGCAGGCTGCCCTTGCGGGAGCGCAGCCAGGCAATCTGCCCACCGAGCTCACGCACCGGCGCTAACAGTTCTTCTACCACACGCCCCTTGTAGAGGTGTTCTTCTACGATGCGGTGAACCTGGCTGGGCTGGACCGGCCCATAAACCACCGCTTCCGGATAGATGATCACTATAGGCAGGCAGTCGTGCCGCCCGATATCGGTGACGGTAGTGACGCTGACTTCGTCAGCCAGGCCGAAGGCTTCCACATCGTCCTGCAGTTTACTCAGGACCGATTCAGCCCCGTGGTGCTGGCTATCGGGGTCAAAGGATACGAGGACCATGGAGCGGATCGTCTTCATTCGTACCTCGCCAAAATGGTGTTCAGTTGTTCGGGCAGGACATTGCCATAGATGTCCTCATCGATCAGCATCACCGGACCAACGCCGCAAGCTCCCAGGCAACTGGTAGTGATCAGGGTGAACCGGTTATCCGAGGTGGTTTCTCCTGGCTGCAAGCCAAGCTTCTCTTTGACTGCCTGGAAGAGCATCCGGCCGCCCATCACGTGGCAGGGTGCGCTCTCGCAGAAGCGGATCACATGCCGGCCGACCGGTTCGGTCGAGATCATTTCATAAAACGTCGCCAGGCCAAATAACTGGCTTTCCGAGACAAAAACCGTCTCGCGGGCCAGGCCGGCCTGGTCAGGCAGGTTGATCTGGCGCTTAATTTCTGAATACGCCTCAGCCGGAATATGGCCGTAGGTCTGGTTGATTTCGGCGAGGATCGGGATCAACGCGTCGCGTGTCTTGCCATGCTTGGCGACTGCCTGGGCGACTGAAAGCTTGACCGGGTTTTCGGCCAGTTCGGTAGCTCTGGGCATGGCTGCCGTGGGTGAGGAAGATCTCATGCTCAAATCCTTTCAGGAGAGAACTTCTATCGCATTGAAATTGCACACTTGCATGCATATCCCGCAGCGGATGCAGGTCTCCGGATCGATGGTATGAAGCTGCCGGCGCTCGCCGCTGATGGCTTCTACGGGGCAATTGCGGGCGCAGACAGTGCAGCCGGTGCAGACGCCTTCCAGGATTTCGTAACGGATCAGCGCCCGGCAGACCCTGGCTGGGCAGCGCTTTTCGTAAATATGGGCTTCGTATTCTTCACGGAAGTGCTTCAGGGTGCTGACCACCGGGTTCGGAGCGCCCTGGCCCAGGCCACACAGGCTGGCGGTCTGGATCATGGCGCTGAGTTCTTCGAGCAGCTCGATGTCGCCATCGCGACCCTGGCCGCCGCAGATCCGCTCCAGAATTTCCAGCAGCCGGCGGGTGCCAACCCGGCAAGGTGTACATTTTCCGCAGCTCTCGTCCTGGGTGAATTCCATGAAGAAACGGGCAATGTCCACCATGCAGGTGTCTTCATCCATGATGATCATACCGCCCGAGCCCATCATCGAGCCGGCCTGGGTCAGTGCTTCGTAATCCACGGGCATATCCAGGTATTGGGCCGGGAGACAGCCGCCCATCGGCCCGCCGGTCTGGACGGCCTTAAAAGCTTTTCCGTCTTTGATGCCGCCGCCGACCTCTTCGACAATCTCGCGCAAGGTGATTCCCAAGGGTACTTCGATCAGGCCGGTGTGGACGACATCGCCGGCGATGGCGAAGGTCTTGGTGCCCTTGCTTTTTTCGGTGCCCATGCTGGCGAACCACTCCGGCCCATTGAGAATGATCTGCGGGACATTGGCATAGGTTTCAACGTTATTGATGTTGGAAGGGCTTTTCCACAGGCCTTGCTGCGCCGGGAAGGGCGGCCGTGGGCGCGGCTCGCCGCGCCGGCCTTCGATCGAAGACATCAAGGCGGTTTCTTCGCCGCATACGAAAGCGCCGGCGCCCATGCGCACTTCCAGGTCAAAGTTGAACTCGCTGCCCAGGATATTGTTACCGAGCACGCCCAGGTCACGGGCCTGGTTGATGGCAATGTTGAGCGTTTGGACGGCAATCGGGTATTCCGCCCGGCAGTAGATGTACCCGCGCGTGGCGCCGATGGCGTAGGCGGCGATGGTCATTCCTTCTACCACTGCGTGCGGGTCGCTTTCCAGGACGCGGCGGTTCATGAACGCACCCGGGTCGCCCTCGTCGGCGTTGCAGATGACGAATTTCTGCTCGCCTGGGTTGCCCCGGCAGAGTTGCCACTTCTTGGCGGTCAGGAAACCCGCGCCGCCCCGGCCGCGCAAGCCGGAGGCCATCACCGTCTCAATGACCTTTTCTGGTGTCATATCGCTGACCACCTTGGCCAGGGCCTGGTAGCCTTCTTCGGCGATGTATTCTTCGATATTGGTTGGGTCGATCTTACCGCAATTGCGCAGCACGACCCGGACTTCCTTGGCCTTGGGTGGGCCAAGTTCTTCATCGGTCTTGACCACTTCCTGGGCGCGGAATTTCTCGACCACCCGGCCCTTCAAGAAATGTTCTTCGACCAGATAGGGGATGTCGTCTTCGCTCAGGTTGGCGTAATGTACGTTTTCAGGGTACACCACCATATCGGGCCCAAAAATGTGTGGGTCGCCGATGCGCGAAGTTTCCAGGACCTGGATCTCGTCGATCAGGCCCTGGGCGACCAACTCATCGTGGAGGGCATCGATTACCTGGATAGCGCCTCGTTTTAAACATTCTGGATCTACGGAGACCAGTACGTGGGTTCGGAAAAATGCCATGAGGTTACTTCTTTCTGGGTCGTGAGACCCGGATCCGGGTAAGGCAGTTGAGCGGGTGAGCGTCGCCTGCTTACGCTTCGATCACATAATCCTTGACAATCTTGCCTTCTTGGATATGTTCCTTCATGATCCGCCGAGCTGCATCGGGGTTGACCCGGCCATAAGTGACCTTCGGCTCCTCGTCAATAATTACCTGGACAATCGGTTCCCACGAGTCGAGGCCAATGTTACCGGTCTGCCGGACAACGATATTGGTAAGTTGTTTCTCAGCGATAGTTTCCAAGATGGCTTTCATCGTCTCGCGTGCGCCCGCGGCAATACCTGGCGTGCCCATGCCGACGATAATTTGAACCCCGCCCGGCTCATTTTTGAGCTGGCGTTTCTGTAGTGCTTCTTCTCGAACCCGCTTGAGATCTTCAAGGCTTTTAATTGCTGGCATTTTATTTCTCCTTATTGCTGTGTTAATAAGCAAGCAACTTGTTTTAGAGTATCAGATTCTGTTCAACCTGGATTTCTGCGATGCCTTCTTGAAAGACGCTGCGCAGATATTCCAGGACGGTGGGGTCGCAGAGAGGAATACCTTCCAGGGTCTCTTTGACCTGTTGGTCATCAAATAGAAAGGACTGGCGACCATTTTGGGAGCTGGCCACCTGGTAATCAAAAACCCAGTGCACTTCGGGATGGGCGATCAGCAAGTTCAGGAAGGTATCGGCCAGGTCGCCCAGCGGCATGCGATCAATGTGGTTGAACTGAAAATCAACTTGGATCAAGGTGCCTTTGCCAGGAGTAGAGTCGATCGCCAGGCCACCATTGCACAGCTCGGCGGCTTCCTTGAGCAAGGGTAAGCCCAAGCCAACTTTGCGGGTGGTGCGGCTGGTAACAAAGGGATCGATCACCGCTGCCACGGTCTGAGCATCCATGCCACGCCCGTCATCCTGGACTGAAATTGCCAGCCGGTCAGCCAGGTGGTCTTCAACCACCCGGATGATAATATTCTGCGCTCCAGCCGAGACGCTATTTTCGGTGATATCCAGGATGTGCAGCGCCAGTTCACGCATTGGAGTGAATTATCCTTCCTGCACCCGGCGCAAAATCTGGGGCAGTTTATTGGGCCGGACGCGGCCCTGGACCTCGTCATCCACCACCACCACCGGCGCCTGGCTGCAAGCGCCAACGCAGCGACAGATCTCGAGGGTCACCTGTCCGTCCGGCGTGGTATCGCCGACGTCCGTTTTCAGGGCCTGCTTGGCTTTCTCGATCAGTTGGGGCGTCCCACCGACGTAGCAGGCGGTTCCATTGCAAAACTTGATCGTGTGTTTGCCGCGCGGTTTGGTGGTGAAAAAGCTGTAGAAGGTGACCACGCCGTGGATGGCGCCGGCCGGCACGTGGAGTTGGTCAGCGACGTACTCCTGCATGCATTCGGTGATGAAGCCAATATTGTTTTGTAGCTCATTGAGCACCACCATCGCTGCGCCAGGCAGGTGGCGGTTTCCTTCAACAATTTGGTCGATAACTTGTTTTTTTTCTGGAATGGCCAGAGGGTCATTCGCAGGATAATGCTTAATCGATTCGATCATTGATGCTCCTTATCAGTTCTATTGTGAAAAATAGCACAAGGATAATATACCCGATAGACGGTTGTCTGTCAATGTATAAATGTCACCTCCAGATTTGACATTTTGCAGTCATCCAGCATGACAATCTATCTCCAATTTACGACCCTGGCTTTTGCCAAGCGCCAGGCGAATTTCAGCAATCCTTGGGTTTTCAAGGGTCAGCAGGCAACTGCCCAGGAAATCATCCAGGTGGTGCACGTCGCCACTCTGCAGCAGCGGGTAGAGGCGAGTCTGGGGATATTTTTGATGCGCCTCGGCGACCGTAATGTGGCGGGAAATCTCAAGCGCTTCAACCGGCAGATCAAGCGGGATTACGCCCAGGTTCGCAAACAGGCCGAAGGCCTGGCGGTTGACGTGGGCGGGGATCGCCAGGCCGCCCAGGTTTTGCACACCCAGGATGCATTCATCAAAAGAAATGTGCGCTGAAGTCAAGAGCATCGAATTTTCGCTTCCCAGGTAATCGCCGGTGGCATCGACTATAAATTGCTCGCCAAAATAATCCGGGTTGTTTTCCAGGGGCGGCATCGCCTGGTCAACGATCGACTGCCAGCGCTGCAATTGGTCCAGTTGGTCAAACAGGCAGAGTACGTGGACTTCTTCCTGGGTTTGCATCTCCATACCTGGTAAGACGCTCAGGCCGCTTCCGGCGGCTGCTTGCTGCACTGCAGCTACGTTAGCGCTGGCGTTGTGATCGGTGATCGCGATCAGGTTAATTCCTTTATCCAACGCAGTTTGGACGATCAGCGGTGGAATCATCTCGACCGAGGCGCACGGCGATAGAACTGTGTGGACGTGCAACTCGGCGCGGTAAACTTTCATGCGCCACTAGCTGAATCGCTGCGCAATCCCATCTCCCACAGCCGGCCGGCGATTTCAAAGCTGGAAAGTGGACTGGAGAGCAGGACGATCGACTGGGCGTTGGCTTTGGAAAGCGTAGCCGGGTCGGGTTGGGCGTCTTCGGTGATAATAATGGCGCTCATTTCAAGCAGGGCGGCGACGGCAACGATGTTCATGTGCGCCTGGAGGGTGATCCAGACACAATTTGGTTTAGCGCCAGCCATCACGCAACTCAGCAAGTCGGAGGTGTAGCCGCTGCTCGGTTCAATCTGGGAAAAATCGGCTGGTTCAGTGAGTGGCCGCAGGCTTAATTGATCAATAATTTGTTTCAGGTTCATTATCTTTGTTCTCCCGTAGGGTAGCCGGTTTCACCGACGTTTTCTTCCGGCGACAGGTAAATCTTCATCTCCAGCTTAGTGCCGCTGCCGACCTGAGATTCCAGGGTCATCTTATCCACGCAGCGTTTGATGTTGAACAAGCCCATCCCGGCGCCGAATCCCATTTCGCGCACCGCATCGGTGGCCGTCGAGTAGCCAGCTTTTTGGGCTTGTTCAATATCGGGAATGCCAGGGCCATCGTCGCTGGCGCGCATGGTGATTTTGTGCGGCTCAATTTCCACCCGGATGATCCCACCGTTGGATGTGTGAATGATCAGGTTCATCTCCGCTTCGTAGATGGCAATCCCACAGCGGCGGGCAATTTGTGGGCTGGCGCCCATCCGCACCAGGGCGCGCTTAATGTTGCTGGAGGCGTTACCGCCGTGCAGAAAATCGCCTTTTTTGATGTGGTAGCGTAAGATCAGGCTGGTCCGATCCGAGACGACATCCTCGAACAGATGGCTGGCCCGGTAGCGGCGGACTTCTTCGGTTTGGAAATCCCTCTGCAGGGCATTGAGGATGCCACGAGTGATGTCGCCCTTGGTGATCATCCCGGCCAGCTTGCCATGTTCATTCACAACCGGCAGCCGGCCGACATTATACCGGTTGAAGATCTTTAAAGCCTCGACGACTGGATCCTCTTCGTGCACGGTAATCACATTCGTGGTCATATACTGGCTGACTGGGGATTGCAAGTCGTTGACCATCAAGGCGCGGATCAGGTCTTCCAGGCTGACTATGCCGATCAGGTCATTATTAAAAATGACCGGGGCGCCAGAGATCCGTTTTTGCCGGAAGGTATCCAGAACTTCGGCCATCAGGGTCGAAGGGCTGAGTGTGATTAGCGCTGGAGACATGACCTCGTTCACCCGCAGGACGTAGGCCAGCTCTTCAGTCCGAGTGATCGACTGAGCGTTCACTTCACTTTGGGTTGCTTCACCGCTGGGGATGGAACCAGGCTCAGTCATTGGTGCGCAGCAGGTCATTCTCGAAGCTGGGCAGGCCAGCCTTGTACAGGCGACCGCAGACTTCGAACATCCCCAGTGGGGTGGATATGATGGGGATATTTTCCTGGTTGGCCAGCTCGACGGTCTCCGGGTGCGGGCATTTTCCACGCACAAAGACAATTGCGCTGACGTCAGCCATCTGGGCAGTGCGGACCACCTGGGGATTGACCAAACCGGTCAACAGGACCGCCTGGGGCTGGATCGAGGTGAGCACGTCGCTCATCAAGTCAGCGCCACAGCCGCCGCGGATTTCTACATCCAGGGGTTCGCCTTCGGTGCAGAAGGCGCCATCGATGATCGTGAGAATGTCTTTTATTTTCATAAACTGGTTTTGACCTCGGAAATATTTCTTGATTGTGTGGAGAGTGAATTTTGTGCAGGTAGAATACGAGTAAAATGCGTATAGATAGTAAACCGGCTGCGCCGGGCATATCCGATCAAGGTGATGCCATACCTCTCGGCCAGCGAGATCGACAGACTGCTGGGGGAGGTGCGTGAAATCACAAAAGCAGCCTGGAGCCTGGCGGCTTTTTGCAGCATTTCGGAGCTGATCCGGCCAGTGGTAAGCAAGATGCGCCGCTTGAGCTGCACGTCTTCGATCAGGCAGCGGCCGGCGATTTTGTCCAACGTATTATGGCGGCCGATATCTTCCGCCGTCACCCGGGCGCCTGCTCCATCCGTCAAAAGGGAGGTATGTACCCCTCCAGATTGTTTGTACAGCACCTGCGCTTCAAGCAGATCAGCTATCAGCTCATCGATCTGCGCAGGATTCAATACACCGCCATTGGTGATTTCAGGCGTCTTGGGTAACTCGTCTTTTGCATCCACGCTGGTCACGCCGCCGGTGCAGCCGGTGGTGCGCCGCCATTGGTTGGGTTTCACCAGGCTGTTGATTGTCCAGACATCAACATTGTCACCGGTTGGGCAGACGCGTACATCGGCGATCTCCTCCCGGCTTTGGATCAGGCCTTCGTTAAATAAAAAACCTACCGCAAGAGCTTCCAAATCAAGCGGTGTACACATGAAAGTTAGCCAGGCTTCCCCGTTTACCGTCAGGCTTACCGGCGCTTCATTTATCACTTGCGCTTCAGCCGGTTGGGCCTTACCGTTCTCCACCTGGTAAACTATCTTCAACTGGTTTGCACCGTTCATTTTTCTTTACCTTTAAGTTATGATCAATTAGAGATATTTTAACCGATTAACCTGAACAATATAATTGTATAATGTCACATAATAAGATGACAAAAGATCTAATATTTTGGAAAGGAGCGAGGCATGAATCCATACCTGGTGGAAGTGGGACAAAAAATCAAGCTGGATGAATTGGATCCGGAGGATGATCGCCTGGCCAAGAAAGGTAAAAAGGCCGGTGAAGATAAAGTTGCCGAGTTGAACGCTGAGCTGGAAGGACTCCAGGAACTGCTTTTTGCCGAGCATAAGCACAAGATCCTGGTCGTGCTACAGGGGATGGATACCGCGGGTAAGGATGGGGTGATCCGTAAGGTTTTTGAAGGCGTCAATCCCCAGGGAGTAAAAGTAGCCAGTTTCAAGGTGCCGACCAGCGAAGAGCTGGACCGGGATTATTTATGGCGAGTGCACAAACAGGTCCCGGGCAAGGGCGAGCTGGTGATCTTCAACCGCAGTCATTACGAGGATGTCCTGGTGGTGCGGGTGCATGGCCTGGTACCAGAAGAAGTCTGGTCCAAGCGTTATGATCAGATCAATGAATTTGAGCGCCTGCTGGCACAGGAAGGGACCACGATCCTGAAGTTCTTCCTGCATATCAGCAAAGACGAGCAGAAGGAGCGCTTGCAAGCGCGCCTGGATGATCCTCAAAAGCATTGGAAATTCAATGTCGGGGATCTGAAAGAGCGTGCCTTGTGGAAAGACTACCAGAATGCTTACGAGGATGTCCTGTCAAAGACCAGCACGGCCTGGGCGCCGTGGTTAATCGTTCCGGCCAATCGCAAGTGGTATCGCGACCTGGTGATCTCTCAGGTGCTGGTCGATACCCTCAAGGACCTCAAGATGGAGTACCCGATCCCGAAGGAAGATTTATCGTCGGTTGTGATCGAGTGACCGATAGGTGTGGTAAGAATGAAAAATCGGCCCAAGCCGATTTTTCATTCTTACCACTTTTATGATCAGGCGGGGGCTGCTTCGCCAGTCAGCCGGTACAGGTCGTACTCCTTTTCGAGCTCATGGCGGAACTGCTGCGTGTACAGGCTATAGTAATGGCCGCGCTGGCGCAGTAGCTCGCTGTGGCTACCGATCTCAGCGATCCGCCCGTCCTCGATCACCAGGATACGGTCGGCCTTACGGATGGTGGATAGGCGATGGGCGATGATAAAGCTGGTGCGGCCTTCCATCAAGTGCTCCATGCCGCGCTGGATCAGTGCCTCGGTCAGCGTATCGACCGAGCTGGTCGCTTCAT
>JAYRWF010000482.1:0-4023 GCA_041918195.1 Anaerolineales bacterium | reverse complement strand
CAAAAGACTGTCCAAGGTGAACGCTTGGACAGTCTTTAACTATTTACCAGGTGGCCGAAAATTTTAGTATTCGGGCATCGGAGGCGGAGCCGGCTTTTCCTTCTCGGGCAGATCGGTGATCAAGGCCTCGGTGGTCAGGATCATCGCCGCGATCGAGGCTGCATTTTCCAGGGCGCCACGGGTGACTTTAGCGGGATCGATCACGCCGTCGTCAACCATGTCCATGTAATTCTCGGAGATGACATCGAAACCAATCCGCAAATTGTCTTTTTCTTTCTGGATGCGGCGGACCGACTCGAGCACAACCGAGCCATCCATGCCAGCATTCTCAGCAATTTTCTTGAGCGGGACTTCGAGCGCCTTGCGAACGATATTGACGCCAATCTGGGCATCTTCGTCACCAAGCTTGAGATCATTCAGCGCGGGCACAGCATTGATCAAGGTCACACCGCCGCCGGGCACGATTCCTTCTTCAACCGCCGCGCGGGTGGCTGAAAGGGCGTCTTCCACGCGATGCTTCTTTTCCTTCAGCTCGGTCTCAGTGGCTGCGCCGACACGAATAATCGCCACACCACCGGACAGCTTGGCCAGGCGTTCCTGGAGTTTTTCTTTGTCGTAATCGCTGGTGCTCTTGTCGATCTCGACCCGGATCTGCTCGATGCGGCCTTTGATCTGCTTGGCATCACCCTTGCCACCGATGATAGTGGTGTCGTCTTTGGTGACAACAACCTTCTCAGCCCGGCCGAGGTCAGCAATCTGAGCCGTTTCCAGCTTGCGGCCAGTTTCTTCGGAGATCACATTCCCGCCGGTCAGGACAGCAATATCCTGCAGCATAGCCTTGCGGCGATCGCCGAAGCCAGGAGCCTTGATGCCGACGACATTCAACATGCCGCGCAGCTTGTTCAGGACCAGGGTCGCCAGAGCTTCGCCATCAATATCTTCAGCGAGAATCACCAGGTCGCGACGGCCAACCTGGACGAGCTTCTCGAGGATCGGGACGATGTCCTGGGCAGCCGAAATTTTCTTGTCGTAGATCAGGATATAAGCATCGGCGATCGAGGCTTCCATGTGCTCGGAGTCGGTGATGAAGTAAGCCGAGATATACCCCCGGTCGAACTGCATACCTTCCACGTACTCAGTTTCAAACTGCAGGCCTTTGGATTCTTCAACGGTGATCACGCCGTCTTTGCCAACTTTGTCCATCACGTCTGCGATCAGCTCGCCAATCTGGCGATCCTGGGCAGAAATCGAGGCTACGTTGGCAATTTCTTCCTTGGAGGTTAGCTCGATTGCCTGCTCATTGATTTTCGCAGCAACGGCCTTGGTCGCAGCTTCGATACCACGCTTGAGCAGCATCGGGTTGACGCCAGCAGCCAGGCTCTTCATGCCTTCAACGACGATCGCGTGCGCCAGGACAGTGGAAGTGGTAGTGCCATCGCCAGCGATGTCGTTGGTCTTGGTGGCAGCTTCCTTGAGCAGTTGGGCGCCCATGTTTTCAAACGGGTTTTCGAGCTCAATTTCCTTCGCAACCGTTACGCCATCGTGGGTAATGGTTGGAGAACCAAACTTTTTATCAATCGCCACGTTGCGCCCTTTGGGGCCCAGGGTGGTGGCAACTGCTTCAGACAGGATCGCCATACCGCGGGAAAGCTGGCGGCGGGCTTCTTCAGAAAAAGCGATTTGCTTAGCCATAGGTTAATGCTCCTTCACAGTTAGAAATTAGGCCAGGACGATGGCCAACAGGTCGCTCTCGCGCAGGATTAGCAATTTCTTGCCATCCACTTTGATCTCAGTTCCAGCATACTTGGCGAATAAGACGGTATCGCCAGCCTTGACATCCATCGGGATATAGTCCCCATCATCATCCCGCTCACCGGGACCCACCGAGAGAACCAGACCCTTCTGGGGTTTTTCCTTGGCAGTTTCGGGAAGCACGATGCCGCCAGCAGTAATTTCTTCCTGCTCGAGAGGCTCAACCACCACACGATTGCCCAAGGGTTTCAAAGAAATAGCCATACAAACCTCCGATATGAAATTGGATTAACTTTTTGCTTAGACTTTGACAAGAAATTAGCACTCAAAGATACAGAGTGCTAATTTGATGATCTAATCATACTCAGTTTTAGATAGAAAGTCAAGGGAATACGATAGATTCTTATACAAATCTTATAACTACGGGATTGGGCTGGGAGTCTGGCTTGGAGCTGGCGTAGGGGTTACGGATTTTTGCTCCGCCAGGTTACCTTCTAACCGGCGGCAAATCCCCTCACTGTCGTTGACAATTCCAATCAGGGTCGCATCATCCGGCCGGTAAGCGCGCACTTGTTCAAGCACCAACATTGCCTCAGGGCAGTAATTCTCATTTGGCCGGCTGAGAAAGGCCAGGTTGGTTCCGTACTCTACATAATAGTATGCAATCGTCAGGCTGGAGAGCGGCAGGCCTTCGACTGCGACCTTTCCCATTTCATTTTCTTCGGCTGTACAGCCGCGCACTGCGCATTTCAACAACGGGTTAGCCCCCTCGTAATTACGCGCTCGGCGGAAGATAATTCCCAGTTGGCCGTAGGTATTGGCGCTTAGATTATCAAAAGACAGCGCTTTTTCTGCGTTGACGCCAGCGATAAAGAACTGGCCTTGCTGAGTGTAAGTCTTGGCAATTTCGATATATGGCAGCGGGTTAAGAATCCCAAGTTGGGAATTGATTCGGGCTGCCCGATCGAAATATTCGAGCGCCAGGTCAGGATTCTTAATACCCTCGCGGTAGTTTTGGCCAATCCGGATGTACAGGAAAGTCAGGTTCGGGGTTATTTGCGCCGCCGCCAGGTATTCTTCAATCGCCTGGCGATAAGCCCCCAGCGACTCCCAAACGTAGGCATAAACTCGGTGGGTATCCATCAGCTCTGGACCGCGCTGGACGGCCTGCGAAGCATACTTCTCAGCCTGATTCAGCTTCTGTTGATCAGCTAAAATCTCGGCATAGAATGCCAGCGCCAGGGCATTATTAGGATCTAGCTGAAAGGCGCGCGAGGCTTCCCTTTCGGCTTCGACCAATAGCTCAGCGCTGGTTTGGGCGTCCACCAGGCTGTTGTAAGCATACCAATCCAACACAAAGGCCCGGATCGCTCGCACCGTACTGTCATCCGGAGCCAGCTCAGCACTATTATCAGCGGACTCCAGCGCTTCTTTCATCCGCTGCAAGCGTTCGGTATCATTTCGCAGTGTTTGGGAGGAATACGCCTGGATCCGGGCCAACTGCGCCCAGGCCTGGGCGTTGTTCGGGTCTAAGGCCAGGGCAGCCTGATAAGCATCGATGGCATCATTGATGACCGGTTCCCCTGGACGGGGCGGCGCCGGGGTAATCGTCACATCTGGCGGTATTTCGGTTCCCAGGACAGTTGCGGTCGCCCGGATGCTCTCTGGGAGCATACCTCCAGGCTGGTTATCGCTCGGGTCATCCAGCTTCCCGGCATCAAAATAAGCCTCGGCTTCCATGATGTAAGAAGAGGCCATCCGGGTAGGCGTCGGGGTAGGCTCAAAAGGTGATTTGACTTCGCCGCGCTGCAAGCTCAGGATCAGCCAGACGCTGGCCAGGATCAGAGCCAAAAGGATCATTACCCGGTAGAAATTCGTTTTTTGGCGACCGGGGCGGAAAGTGGGTTGTCTTCCAACCAGTGTGCGGTTCATTGCTCAGGGTGTGGCTGTGGCAGTTGATGCAGTGGGTTGAGCTGTGGCAGGCGGATTCTTGGCAGCCTCGGCGCAGATTTCCAGGCCCTGGTTGGCGTTATAGACAGCAATTTCGTCATTCGACACATCGCTGAGCAGTTTTTGGAAGATCGGGACCGCTTCGATGCAGCGGTTGCTGCGCGCCAGGGCAAAACCCAGGTACCAGTAATATTCCATCACACGCCCATACTCAAGCGTCAGCCCTTCAACCGCCGCCCCGTCAACTGTTTGGCCGCCCTGGGTAGATAACGCCAGCTCTGGGATGGCCTTCGGGTAATCTTCCATTTTATAGTAAATGAT
>JAYRWF010000481.1:0-3636 GCA_041918195.1 Anaerolineales bacterium | reverse complement strand
TTATTCGACCATGGTCGTCGAAGCCAGTTTCCAGGAACGGCCAATCGTTAGCGTGTGCATCGACTCGACCACCGGCTATCCTGGTCATTACTGGATCCCGTTCTCAAAAATCGCCATCTGGCCAACCCACTCCCGCTTTCGCGCTTCGCAAGCCGGGAAGGTTGCAACAACAGAGACCGAACTCTGCCAGGCGCTCAACCACTACCTGGAACATCCCGATGCCGACCTGCCCGCCATCCGTCGCTTCCGCGAACAAGAATGTACCTACCTGGATGGCAGCGCAGGAAAACAAACGGCAAAGTATTACCTGTCCTTATTGGAAAACACGCATGTCAAATAAAATTCCCTTCACAAAGCGCCTGGGCGGGCGACTGCGCTCAGCGGCGGTTATTTTAATCAAAGGCCAAAAAACGCCGACCAGGAAATACCTGCGCCAGCCGCTCGACATTCCAGCCATCACCCCTGAAGAAGTCGCCGAGGCGCGGTTGTTCTTCCCGATGGACAAGTATTTTATCTACGGCCATGCCCGATCGGGGACCACCCTGCTCACCCGGCTGGTGCGCGTTCACCCCCAGGTGCACTGCAACTATCAGGCGCACTTCTTCAGCCGCCAGCCTTTGCTCCAATCACTGGTTGCTGATCCCGAGGTTGCAGAATGGCTTTCCCGGCGCAGCAATCGCTGGAACCGGGGACGCGATCTCTCGCCTGTGGTCCTGAGAGCAACTGCAGATTTCATCTTGGAGCGGGACGCTCGAAAGGCCGGAAAACAAATCACCGGCGATAAGAGCCCCAACAGCCTGCTGGATGGCCTGGCGGTTCATTTGATGGTGCGCGTGTACCCCGACGCCCGGCTGGTATTCATCGTGCGGGATGGCCGGGATGCAGCGATCTCCCATCGCTTTCAGGCTTTCATCGATAATCCTCAATCGCTCTCCCGCGAAGATCTGAAGATCCGCCAGGAATTTGCAAACACTCCCGAGCCGTTCTTGAATGGCCAACGCTCCATTTTCACTGAAAAGGGGCTCCGCCAGGCAGCGGCTGGTTGGGTAAAAAACGTCACCGAAACCCACCAGGCGGCCCTGGAACTGTTGCCCCAGGCTTATCATCACCTGCGCTATGAAGATTTACTTCAACAGCCGCAGCATGAAATCACCCAGGTATGGGCATTTTTAGGTGCGAATCTCGCGCTGCCAGGCCTGGAAGAAGCCCTGGCTCAGGAATTACAGCAAAACCCGGACGCCGACTGGCAGGTTCAAAAAGCTGGCGACATCGCCAGTGCGTTGCAAAAAGGGAAGTCTGGCTCGTGGGAAAACCTGTTCACGCCGCGCGATAAAGAGATTTTCGGTGAAATTGCTGGCACGACCTTATCGACCTGGGGCTACAAATGAAGTTTTTAATTGCCGGGTTAGGTTCGATCGGCCGGCGGCATTTGAATAACCTGCTCCAGTTAGGCGAGCAGGACATCGTGCTTTACCGCACGGGCCAGAGCACCCTGCCGCCTCCCGAACTGGAAGCTGCCGGACACCAGTTTCCGGTTGAAACCAACCTGGCAGCAGCCTTGGCGCACCAGCCCGATGCCGTGATCATCTCCAACCCGACTGCCCTGCATTTGGAGGTTGCCATCCCGGCTGCCCAGGCCGGCTGCCACCTGTTATTGGAAAAACCAGTCTCACATTCTCTGGCTGGCATCTCCAATCTGTACCGCGCCTTGCAATCCGGCGGCGGGCAGACCCTGGTGGGCTTTCAATTTCGCTACCACCCTGGGTTGCAAAAAATCGCCGAGCTGCTGGTTGCCGGAGCTATTGGCCGCCCGTTGTCTGTCCGGGCCCATTGGGGAGAGTTCCTGCCAGGCTGGCACCCCTGGGAAGATTACCGGCAAGGCTACAGCGCCCGGCCTGAGCTGGGCGGCGGGGTTGTACTGACCCTCTGCCATCCGTTAGATTATCTCCGCTGGCTGATTGGCGAGATCGAGGCTGTCTGGGCCTTTACCGGACGCACCAGCGACCTGGAGCTGATGGTCGAGGATACAGCCGAGATCGGTCTGTGTTTCAAGAACGGCGTCCTTGGTACGGTCCACCTGGACTATAACCAGCGCCCGCCTTCACACCACCTTGAGATCATTGGCACTCAAGGTACGATTGCCTGGAAAGCTTCCGACGGGCTGGTTTCCGTATTTCAAGCTGGATCCAGTGAATGGAGCCAATACCCGGCCCCGCCTGGATTTGAGCGAAACGATCTTTTTCTGGCTCAGATGCACCATTTCAGGGAGGTCATAGCCGGGCGCAGCGCGCCGCGCTGCAGCCTGCCAGACGGCGTCCGTGCTCTGGAAATTGCGCTTGCCGTCCTGGATTCCCAGGCCAAAGGCGAGTTGATCCGGCTGGCCGACCCGGTTCAGTGATCTTATTGAGATAACTGAACGCGATCCCACAAGATCGCCGCAGAATCCTTGCGCAGGTAAAACACCAGGCCGCTCCCCGACCCACCAGCGACATAATCTCGCTCCAGGTATACCTCGGCCGGGCGAGTATCGCCCCACAGCTGGACAATCACATCCGGCTTGAGCTGACCAATCGAATATTCATAATCCCACTTGGTGTGCCCGGGACGGAATTCCTCCAGGTTGGTCCAACTCCCCACGTTGTGGGCCTCTTGATGTGCGATAACCCGATCGCTCTTGCCCAATAAATCGATGGCCGGGCGCTTGGTGAAGTACGGTGTCGTCCCTGCTGCCACTACAGCAATCTGAGCTTGCGGCGTGGTAATTTTCTCCAGATCAATGGCAATTTCAACGTACTCCTGGTTGCCCTGTGAAAACATCGGTTGCGCAATTAACAGCCAACGCTCCAGCGATTTATTCTTGCCAAGCAAATAATTGAAATTCACCATGCTGAAGATTGTGAACAACACCAACACAACGCTGGACCAGGCCGCAATTCGCCGGGGAGAGCCTTTCAGGAAACCGGCCAGAGCATTGATCAGGGTTGAAACGGCGTACGAAAACAGCAAAAAGAAAATCGGAATTGCAAGTGATAGGTAGCGGTTGCTGCCGCCGCGATGCTCCCAGGCATCCCCTCCGACATAGGCGCTGTAAGCGGCTTGAGCCAGTACCAGGCCAAACAGGAAAAACATTTCCGGATCGCGCCGAAAGACGAACAGCGTAAACGGCAGTATCAGCAGCACCCAGTTTGAGCTCCAGATGAAGGTGTACAAGGCGTACAGCCCACGAGCGATCCGCAAGAACATTGAGTAGCCGCTGACTTTCAAATAATAGGTATTTGGCAGCGGGTCATGATAATACCAAATCCGAAATAGAGTTTGCACGCCCAGTAATCCAACCAGCAATCCCAGGCCCCAGAGCAAATGTTTCCGCCGATTGCCCGGATCGACCCAGGCCATGAAACCAATTGAGAACAGAAAAGGAACTGCCATATCCAGCCGGACCAGGGTGCCAAGTCCCAGCAGCAGATAAGGCCACACAGAAAAACGCTTCGCCCGCCAGGCACGTAAAAGAAGATAGGCGCTGGCGTTAACTAACAACACCAACAAGCTCACCTCCATCCCGAGCAAGGTCCAGTTTATCAGCGGCATATAAAAAGCCGTCAGCAACACTGCCAGCAATCCGACCAGCTCGCTTTT
>JAYRWF010000480.1:0-3988 GCA_041918195.1 Anaerolineales bacterium | reverse complement strand
TGTTCAACCCGTTCCTGAGCAACCCGCCGTTCGCCACCATCGCCAGCTATTTGAAAAACTTCCTTCCCGTAGTCAGTAAGTAGGCTTATCAGCTTGGCCGGGCTGTCCAGAAAGAGTGTTTGGGCAGCCCGGTCTTAATCCATTCTGCAGAAGATGGCGAGCGAGCCGTAACCTTTTATAAGCTTAGAAAGGACAAACCAGGAACTACCCATAACACTTCACCAGCCCGGATCGCGATTCGAATAAGGAGACGAAAAAATGACTCGACCCAAGGTTTTGCTTCCAATCCTGTTTTTGAGCTTCGCGAGCGTATTATTGGTAGGATGTGGGGGGCAAATCCAGATCGATGTCCCGGATCCAGTGAAAGAAGCCATTGAAAGCCATACCCCGAGTGCTGAATACGGTTTTTACGTTTTAGAAGAAAAAGAAATCCAGACCATAGAGGAATTGACCGCAATGACTCTACTCGTTTGCGGTGATGTACCCTCGGATGTGGATCTGCTGGTTGCTGCCAGTACGATCGACTCCTTCGGAAAGCCCCTCTTCCATTCTTCTCAGGTGTATTTAGTTAACCCAAATGTGGACTGCCAGGGGTTTGCACCTTGCGGGCGCATGAAACAGACGATCAGCTTCAAAAGCATTTCAGAAAAATTCACCCAGGAGAGATTCCTCTACAAATCCAGGACTTCTGAAGATGCTTTGCTACTCAACTGTATCAATGCATTGCATGCTGATCCGGAAATGGTTCTCCTGATCCAGCATACTGATCTGCGCCACCAGAAGGGAGCAGTGACCGAAATCGTCTTTAAATAGAGAGAATCAGCCGATTTGGATGCAGCGCATTGAGATCGAGCCCAGGGTGACCTTATTGGCGAAGAAGCTGAGCGGCTCATCGGGCTGGGAAGCGCCCAGCACGTAGAGCAGCGGCAGGTAGTGCTCGGCGCTGTTAATCGCCAGGGCGGCATCCGGGCCGTTCTTTTCGTATGCGATGATCGGCTGGTGGTCGCGCGCCAGCATCCAGCTTTCCAGCTTACGATCGTAATCAAGCGCCCAATCGAAAGCCGCCTCCTGCCAGGCCATCACCCGCAGGTTGTGGACGATATTACCGCTGCCGACCAGCAGCACGCCGGCCTCGCGCAGGGCGCGCAGCTCGCGGCCGAGCTGGTAATGATAGGCGGCGTCACGCGTGCGGTCCAGGCTGAGCTGGACGACTGGAATATCGGCTTTGGGGAACATCCGGCAGAGCACCGACCAGGCGCCGTGGTCCAGGCCCCAGCCCTGGTCTTCCTGAACCTGGGTTTGTTCGATCACACGGTTGATCTGTTCGGCGAAACCGGGCAGGCCGGGGGCGGGATAGCTGACCTGGTAGAGTGCCTTGGGAAAGCCGTAGAAGTCATAGATCGTGCGTGGCTGCGGCATGGCAGTCACCCAGGCGCCGCGCGTCTCCCAGTGAGCCGAGACGCACAGGATGGCTTTCGGGCGGGGCAGCGCCGCTCCGGCGATCTGCCAGGCGCGGCTGAATTCGTTGTCTTCGATGGCGTTCATTGGGCTGCCGTGCCCGACGAACAGGGCTGGCATCAGGGGGTTGGACATGCGCGCCTCCGTGGGGAAAAGTGGGTGAAGTAAATAGAATTATAACCCGAATACGAGCCGCTGATTGCGGCGGAGTACAGCCGGGACCCCGATCAGGCGGATGGATACAGATGGGGATGGAAGGATCGGCGGGTAGGTATTCATAAGGGTTGGTTTCCGTTATAATTAAGAAGTGAAATCCGATGGTAAATATCCAGAAAGACCCCTGGCCCCGGTGCGCGGCCCGCAGTTAAGCTCTTCGGGGCAATGGATCGCGGCGGGGGCCTGGCTGTTATTCCTGGTTGCCAGCCTGGCATTGTTAATTCCCAGCCTTTACCTGTGGGATGTCTTTTACAGCCAACCCGAACGGACGCTGCATTCCTTCCAGGATGCGCAGCTCGAGCAAAACTACCAGGCTTTCCTGGTTGCCCTGGATGATACTGGGATAACGCCCCAGTTTTACGGGCATTTTTTCAGCCTCCTGCGGGTGGCGGCTGCCTTGCCCTATTACCTGCTGAGTTTCTTGATCTTCCTGCGTGGGCGTCGCTACTTGATGTCCGTCCTGTTCGCCCTGCTGCTGCTCGTTTTTGGGGCAGCCGGTCCGCTTGCCAATCCCTTGTGGGGATCGCTTGAAAACAGCTTTCCAGCGCTGTTCAGGATCGCAATCTTTTTCAATGCTTTCATCGCCAGCGCGATGATCTTGCTGTACGTCTTTCCAGATGGCGCCTTCACGCCTGGCTGGACGCGCTTCGTGGCGCCTTTGGTCGTCTTGCTGGTGGGTGGCTCGAATTTTCTACCCGGGTCTCTGCTGGATTACTGGAGCTGGGCGCAACCCTTACCGGTGGTGATCAACCTGGCGATGGTAGCCAGTGGGGGCTTCGCGCTCTGGCAGCGCTACCGGAGTTACTCGAATGCAATTCAGCGCCAACAGATTAAGTGGTTTCTAGCCGGTGTGCTGCTCATCCTGCTCAACTGGCTGGGCGATTTTTTTGTGGTGACGATTTATCCAGCGCTGACGGGCGAGTGGCTTTTCCCAGAAGTGCACGACGATTTGATCCGGGAAATTGTGCAAGAGACCGCCTGGTATATTTCTTCGTTCTTGCTCGCAGTGTGTATTGGCCTGTCGGTCTTTCGCTATCGACTCTGGGAAATTGATCTTATTCTGCGCCGGACCCTGATCTACGGCTTGCTCAGTGGCGTGCTGTTGAGCGTTTATTTGGCGCTTGTTTTGGTCACCCAATCGGTGTTCATCAGCCTGACAGGCCAGCGCTCTGCGCTCAGCCTGGTGATCTCGACCCTGGCGATTGCTGGACTCTTTCATCCGCTGCGCTTGCGGATCCAGACGGCGATCGACCGGCGTTTCTTCCGGCGCAAGTTCGACGCCGCGCGCATCCTGGAGGCGTTTGGAGCCCGGCTGAAGAGCGAGATCGACCTGGATGAGTTGGGCGATTCCTTCCAGGCAGCGGTGATGCAAGCGCTGCAACCGGAACAGATTAGCCTGTGGATCGTTACATCCATGGCCGATTCGACCGCCCGGCTGGCGAAGCAGGATGGGCTGGATCCTAATTAATGCCTGGGATATCAAGCTAAGGCTATTGGTTGCGCCGTTAGCCCTGGCCGGGGACGCCGGCTCGCTTTCGCCAGGTTCCACGATCGATACCGGGTAGTGACGACCACGATCGATGGTTCCAACCAGGAGACCTATGGCGAGCTCGAGTGACCTATCCGCTTGTCCTGCTGGAGTTGTGCGGAGGGCGCATATAACTATACTTTAATGAAAGGGAACATGATAAAATTTGGTCGTCTTTTCCCCCGATTTTCCAAACGATAGGCTGGGGTAGTGCATCAAATCCAACTGCTGGGCCAATTTACGGTGATCTCGGATGGGCAAACCCTATCCCAGTTGAACCACCTGCGCCTGCAGGAGTTGCTGGCCTACCTGGCGCTGCACGCCGGGCAGCCGGTTTCGCGCCAGCAATTGGCTTTCTTGTTCTGGCCGGATTCGAGCGAAGCCCAGGCGCGCAGCAACCTGCGCAACTTGCTCCACCGCCTGCTGCACGCTTTTCCTGCCTGTGCGGAATTCATTTTGCGCGACGAAAACCGCTTGCAATGGCAATTGGATGAGCGAGTGTCGATCGATGTGCAGGCTTTTCAGGCCATTGCCGGACAAGCCTTGGCGGTGAGCGGGACGGCGCGCCGGGAACTGCTCGAGCAGGCGATCCGGCTTTACCGTGGCGACCTGCTGCCGGAGTGCTACAGCGACTGGCTGTTGGCGGAACGTGAGCGGCTGCGCGGCCTGTACCATACGATCTTGCTCCAGCGGGCCAGGCTGGCCGAAGAAGGGCGCGACTACCCCCAGGCTATCGCCACACTGAACGACCTGCTGGCCCTCGATCCGCTGAACGAAAACGCCTAT
>JAYRWF010000479.1:0-1542 GCA_041918195.1 Anaerolineales bacterium | reverse complement strand
TGTTGCCCGCACCCGGCTGGGTATCAACCAGGACCACGGCGGAAAATGATCCCAGGTTGGGGAGCTGGTCTTCAGGCTGCCAATCGGGCGCCAGCAGATTCAGCACTGCCCGGTTCTCAGCCCGTGCTACCAACCCACTGTAGACCAACCGGCTGGGGATGCCAAAGGCTTGCTTGAACAGCGCCGCCAGCCCCAGGCCGGAGGCCAGTGCATCAGGATCTGGGCTGTCGTGAGTCAGGATCAACGCCGGGCCTTTGCCGAGCACAGCGCGCAACTGTTCCAAACGTTCCTCCCCGATTGGTTTTAGTAAATCGAAATGAGTTTGGGACATAGCTAAATTATAACCAGAAAGCGCTTTTAAGACATATAAACACCAGCAACGTTGAACCAAGGCTAATTTATTGGAATCACACTATAATTAAGATATGGGTAATTTGCCTTCTCCCTTTCAAAGCGCTCTGGGAGCCGCACCCGGAATTGAGCATCATGAAATTACTACCCTCCCATCCAGGCAGGGTCAGTCAGCTATCACATGTATTGACTATAGCCTGGCCAATGTTTCCATCCGAGAGATTGATGATGTTCAAGCCTTTGTCAACACACATCGGCCTGAATGGTCAGCAGAACGCTGGATCGATGTCACTGGCCTGAGTGACATGCAGGCAATCCAGGCCCTGGCGACCAAATATGATCTGCATCCGCTGGCAATTGAGGACCTGCTTCATAAAACCCAACGCCCTAAGGTCGATGCCTATGGTGGTGAAGAAAGCGAATATCTGGCCCGCTTGTTCATTGTCGCCCGTGACTTGTCGATTAGCGATAACAAACTACAGGATGAACAGGTATCAATCTTTCTCGGCCATAAAACTGTGCTGACTTTTCACGATCACCAGATCTCAGAATGGGATCCGATTCGCCAACGGATCAAAGCCAAAGGCTCGCGTCTGCGAGCAAACGATGCCAGCTTCCTGGCGTATTCTTTGTTAGATGCACTGGTCGATGGCTGCTTCCCCATCCTGGAATACTACAGCAACCGGGCCGAAGAGTTGGAAGACCTGATCCTGGAGCAATCACAGCCGAACTTAATCAGCGAGATCCACCAGCTTAAACGCGACTTGCTCCAAATGCGTTGGGTGATTTGGCCTTTGCGCGAGGTTGTCTCAAACCTGCAACGCGATCCACACGAATGCCTGAGTGAGACTACTCGCGTTTACTTGCGCGACCTGTATGATCACGTCATCCAATTAATCGAGATTATCGAAACCTATCGAGAAATTTCCAGCGATCTGACAGAAACGTATATGTCCTCTGTCTCTAACCGGATGAGCGAAGTACTGAAGGTGCTAACGCTAATCGGCACAATCTTTATCCCGCTGACCTTCCTGGCGGGGGTATATGGAATGAACTTCCGCCACTTTCCCGAGCTCAACCAGGTCTGGGCATATCCAGCTTTTTGGGTTATCTGCCTGGTGGCGGTGGCTGTGATGGTGTTGTACTTCCGCCGCAGGAAGTGGTTGTAATTCGCCGCATGCCCCAGAAATA
>JAYRWF010000478.1:0-10510 GCA_041918195.1 Anaerolineales bacterium | reverse complement strand
GATCCTCAACATCACGAACCGCAAGCAACAGCGGCTGAAAGCGCTGCTGCTGAAGACATTCAGATTGAACAACCACTGGTTGAGATCGAAGCAATTGAAAACTTAAAAAAAGAACTGGCCGACTCACAATCGAAAGCCGAAGAGTACCTGGACGGTTGGCAGCGCTCGCGAGCTGAATTTGCTAATTACAAAAAGCGCATTGAGCGCGAGCAAAGTGAGACCTACCTTCGAGCGGTTGGCAATATTGTCAAGCGTTACATCGAAGTCGTCGATGACCTGGAACTGGCTTTAAAAAACCGGCCCCAGGAAGGCGATGGCGCACCCTGGTCGAATGGGATCGAATTGATTTATCGGAAACTGATCAACATCCTGGAGAGCGAAGGCGTCAAGCCCATGCAAGTTCAGGGTCAGCCGTTCGATCCCAACCTGCATGAGGCAATCTCGCTTGAACCCAGCGAAACCGTCCCCAGTGGACATGTTACTGAAGTGCTCAAGCAAGGCTATCTACTGGGCGAAAAAGTATTGCGGCCTGCCCTGGTCCGGGTTGCAGGCTGAACCAAACGACAAAACAAACCATCCAAAGAAGACACCTGGAGGCATAATATGGCAAGAATCATTGGTATTGACCTGGGAACCACTAACTCGGTAGTCGCCGTGATGGAAGGCGGCGAACCGACGGTTATCCCTTCGCGCGAAGGCGAGCGACTGGTGCCCTCCGTCGTTGCAGTCAACAAAAATCATGAGCGCCTGATCGGCCGTCCGGCCCGTAATCAAGGCGTCGTAAATCCTGAAAACACCGTCTTTTCGATCAAACGCTTCATGGGCCGGAAATTCAGCGATCCTGAAGTGCAAAAAGCCGTTTCGCGCGTCCCTTACAAAGTGGCCGAAGCGCCTAATGGCGATGTACGGGTCGTGCTTGACGGAAAAGAATATTCTCCGCCAGAAATCTCTGCGATGATCCTCGGCAAGCTGAAAGCCGACGCGGAGGCCTACCTGGGCGAGACGATTACCCAGGCGGTGATTACCGTACCGGCTTACTTTAACGACGCCCAGCGCAATGCCACCAAGGATGCGGGCAAGATCGCCGGCCTGGAGGTGATGCGCATTATCAACGAGCCGACCGCTTCTTCACTGGCCTATGGCCTGGAAAAGAAGAAAAACGAAGTGATCGCCGTGTACGACCTGGGCGGAGGCACTTTCGATATTTCCATCCTGGACGTCAGCGAGGGCGTGATCGAGGTCGAATCCACCAATGGCGATACCTTCCTGGGCGGTGACGACTTTGACCAGCGCATTATCGACTTCCTGGCGAGCGAATTCCAAAAAGAAAACGGGATCGACCTGCGCCGCGACCGCCAGGCGCTCCAGCGCTTGAAAGAAGCCTCCGAAAAAGCCAAGATCGAGCTTTCCAGCACGATGCAGACCGAAATTAACCTGCCCTACGTCACCGCTGACGCCAGCGGGCCAAAGCACCTGGTCATGACCCTGACGCGGGCTAAGCTCGAGCAGTTGACCGGCGATCTGATCGAACGTTCTATGGGACCCGTTCGCCAGGCATTGAAAGACGCTGGCAAGCAACCCTCGCAAATTGACGAGGTGGTGTTGGTCGGTGGAATGACCCGCATGCCCGCCGTGCAGGAAGCAGTTCGCAAGCTGTTTAACAAGGAACCACACAAGGGCGTTAACCCGGATGAGGTGGTTGCCGTAGGCGCGGCCATCCAGGCCGGTGTCCTGGGCGGCGAAGTGAAAGATATCCTGCTCCTGGACGTTACCCCGCTCACCTTGTCTGTTGAAACGCTGGGCGGTGTGGCCACCCCATTGATCGAACGCAACACCACCATCCCGACCCGCAAGAGCCAGATATTCTCCACCGCTGGCGATGGCCAGACCCAGGTCGAAATTCACGTCCTGCAAGGCGAACGCCCGATGGCCAGCGACAACAAAAGCCTGGGCAAGTTCAACCTGGATGGCATCCCGCCCGCCCCGCGCGGCGTTCCGCAGATTGAAGTGACCTTTGATATCGACGCCAATGGGATTATCAAAGTAACTGCCTCTGACAAAGCCACTGGACGCAGCCAGCACATCACCATCACCGCTTCATCTGGCTTGCGCGAGGATGAGGTCGAGCGCATGCGCAAGGACGCTGAAATCCACGCCGAAGAAGATCGCAAGCGCAAGGAGTTAATCGAAGCCCACAATAACGCTGACAACGTAGCCTACAGCGCCGAGAAAGTGTTGCGTGACCTGGGCGACAAAGTCCCGGCCGAAACCCGCAAGAACGTAGAAGACCGGGTAGCCGGGCTGCGTGAAGTGATGAACGGACAGGATGTTGAAACGATCAAACGCCTGACCGATGAGTTGAGCCAGGAACTGCAAAAGGTAGGCGCGGCAGCTTACCAGCAGGCTCCAGGCGCTGGCCCGACCGAAACCGGCGGCGACCCTGGGCAAGCTGGCCCCGACGAAAACGTCGTAGACGGCGAGTTCCGCAACGCCTGATCCATTGACGAGTTGGCTCGTCGCCCGGCCAGGGCGATGAGCCAATTCGCATTTCTCTCTGCTGAGTTTATATGAGCGATCGTGACTATTACGAAGTCCTCGGGGTGCCTAAAAACGCCACCGCCGAAGAGGTCAAATCGGCCTTTCGGCGTTTGGCGCGCCAGTATCACCCGGATGTCAACAAGGCGCCGGACGCCGAAGAGCGCTTCAAGGAAATTAATGAAGCCTACGCAGTGCTATCCGACGAAGAAAAGCGCGCCGCATACGATCGCTATGGTTTTGCGGGCGTGCGCGGACCCAGCGGTGCTCCCGATTTCGGGAGTGATTTCACGAACTTCGCCGATATCTTCGGCGACCTGTTTGGCTTCGGCCGCCAGCAAACTCGCCAGCGCAATGCTCCTCGCCGAGGAGCGGATTTGCAATATCGCCTGGACTTGAACTTTGAAGAAGCTGTCTTTGGGACCGATAAAGAAATCGAAATCAACCGGGATGAGATCTGCTCGACCTGCGGTGGCTCCGGCGCCGAGCCGGGTACCAGCCCTACCCGCTGTACTTCCTGTAATGGAACCGGGGAGGTCCGCCAGGTTCGCCAGACCATCCTGGGCTCAATGGTCCAGGTCTCGACCTGCCCGAACTGTAATGGCCAGGGTGAGACCATCGCCACACCTTGCCATGTCTGCCGTGGTCGCGGCCAGGAACGAAAGTCTCGCCGTAAAGTAGTCAGCATCCCGGCTGGCGTGGATAACGGCACCCAGATGCGTCTGGCTGGCGAAGGCCAACCCGGAGCCAATGGTGGGCCCAACGGCAACCTGTATATATCGATTAATGTCCGGCCACACCAGTATTTCCGGCGGCGCGAATATGACATCTTGATGGACCTGACGATCAACATCGCCCAGGCCGTCCTGGGAGATGAAGTGCAGGTGCCAACCGTGGACGGCCTGACCACACTCAAGATCCCGGCCGGGACGCAACCTGGCAAGGTCCTGACCTTGAAGGGTAAAGGCGTCCCCAGGCTGCGCGGCGCCGGGCGCGGGGATCAGATGCTGGTGATCAACGTCGAAGTGCCAACCCGGCTGACCGGCGAGCAACGCAAGCTATTTGAACAGCTCAGCGCCTCACTCGGCAATGAAGTGAAACCACAAGAGCGCAGCTTTATCGATCGGCTGAAAGACGCCCTGGGAGGCTGATGAACACCTGGCTGGAAGTATCGATGATTGTCGATGGCGAGCTGGCCGAAGCCGTCGCCGAAGTCATGGCGCGCTTTGCGCCGAATGGCGTCCTGATCGAAAGCACGGCAGTGACTGCCTCGGCGGACGACAGTGAAGGCCACGAGATCGGCCCGCTGCGCGTGGCGGCTTACCTGGGGGTGGACGAAAACCTGGAGGAAACCCGCCAGCGCCTGGAAGAAAGCCTGTGGTACCTGAGTCGGATCCGCCCCTTGCCCCAGGCTTCCTACCAATACATCCAGGAAACCAATTGGGCTGAAGCCTGGAAAGTTCATTACCGCCCGATCGCAATCGGCTCCAGGCTGATGATCGTCCCAGCCTGGCTGGAAAATCCTGAACCCGGCCGGATTCCGATCCGAATCGATCCCGGTATGGCTTTCGGTACCGGCACCCACCCGACCACCCAGTTATGCCTGGAGCTGGTTGAACAGTATTATCACCCCAACGCAGGTCAACCGGCTGGCGCAAGCGTGATCGACGTCGGCTGCGGCTCCGGCATCCTGGCAATTGCCGCCCTGAAGCTGGGCGCTAAAGAAGCCCTGGGCGTGGACATCGACCCAGAAGCCATCACCGCCAGCCGGGAAAACGCCCGGCTGAACGAAGTGGAAGGACTCCTGGAACTGGGGATCGGGTCTTTGGCTGAAATCAGCGCGGGTGAATTTTCGGCACCTGAACGCCCCGGGTCACGCCAATCTGAACTGGTCCTGGCGAACATCCTGGCGCCGATCCTGGTCAAGCTGCTGGGTGAAGGCCTGGGCAGGCTCGTGCTGCCTGGTGGTTGGCTGATCCTTTCCGGAATCTTGGCCGAACAATCCGAGACCGTCGAAGCCGCATTGTCAACTAACCAGCTCCGCCTGGTTGAAAAACGCCAGCTCGGTGATTGGATTGCCCTGGCCGCCACGCCTGCGCCCTGAAGAGCTTTTCTTAATATTTACCAACCTGCACCCGTCCGGGTTGACTTCCGAGCCTGCTAACCGCTACAATACAGGTGGCGGTTATATCCGCTTGTTAGACTGCTTACAGTGCAAGCAGATCGGCGCAATCTGCCTGGGAGTCCAACCATGATTTCACCACCTCCTGAGGAAACCCAAGCCGGAGATCCCCCATCACCGAACCTGGATGTTTCCACCCAGCCTACCTTCTTTTCCCGGAAAGTGATCTGGCCAGTGCTGGCGATCCTGGCGATCGGCGCTGGACTGGTCGTGTGGGACGGAAAAAGAATCGCCGCCGTGCTGCTCCAAGCAGACTGGCATTACCTCCCTGGAGCGCTCATCTTCACTGCCGTCTCCTATCTGTGCGTCTCCTATACCTACACCATGGTGGCGCGTATTTTCGGCATTCGTATGCCCGGGCGTGACCTGACCGAGATCGGTTTTGTCACCACTTCGCTCAACCACGTGGTGCGCAGCGGTGGACTGGCCGGGTATTCGGTGCGTTATTTCTTAATGAACCTGCATGGCGTCCCGCTGAGCGAGGTGCTCTCGTCCTCCTTCGTCCATTATTACCTGACCAGCATTGACATGCTGGTGATGCTGCCGGTAGCGATTATCTATGTCCTGACTCGCATCGAAGTGATCAACGAGTTGCGCATTGCGTTAACAACCCTGGTCACCTTTTACATCCTATTCACCATCTTGTTCACTTACGTGGTATTCTCCAACCCGCTGCGCGGTTGGCTGCTCGACCGCTTCAGGCGTTTTCAGACCTGGCTCGCCCTGCGCCGGGACCAGCCGCCAGCCTTTCTGACCCGGCTGCAGGGTGGGCTGATCGATTTTAACAACCATGTTGTGCGCGGCTTACAAGCCCTACGCCAGGAAACCCTGTCCACCAGCCTGATCGTCCTGTTAACTTTTGTGGACTGGATTAGCAGCGCGGTGGTCGTCGGTCTGTGTTTTGATGCTTTTGGGCCTGCATTGAAACCCGGCGCGATCATCGCTAGCTTCATGATTGGCGTCATGGCTGGAGTCATTTCCGCCATTCCCGGGGGCATTGGCGTCCAGGAAGGCTCAATGGCGGGCATCGGGATGCTATTTGGGGCGACCTTCGAACAGGCGATCCTGGCATCACTCTTGTTCCGGATCATTTATTATTTTGTGCCCTACGCCATCACGCCCTTGTTTTATCCCCGCCTGCTTCACCTGCCAAAACTGGATACCACTGGATGAAAGGTTCCGTGATCCAGGTTGAAATGACCCAGATCTCCAAACCTATGCGATTAAGCATTTTACTGTTCTTGTTTCTACTGAACTTACCGCCCGCTCTACCGACCGCGGCTGAGGAGCCGCCTGCTTTGCCACTTACATCTGGCCCTTGGGTGGGCCAATGCGTGGATTGCCCAAAGGACAACGCCGAGTTGGGCGATCGCTCTCTGTCCCTGGATGCTGAGTACCGCCCGCATCTGGTATACGCTACTGAACAGCTCCATTACGCCTGGTTCGATGGGTTGGCCTGGCAGGACGAGGTCATCGACCTGGCGCCCGGCATCCAGGACACCTACCAGGCGCCTGCATCCCTGGCGCTGGACGCCCTGGGAGAGCCGCATGTTAGCTACCAAAACAGCACCAGCCGCGAGCTGCGCTATGCCCACCGCTCCAACGGTACCTGGATAGTGGAAACGATTGACAGCACTCCACCCGGAGAAAAATTCTATTACGACAGCGCTATTGCCCTGGACCAGGCTGGCCAGCCGCGCCTGGCTTACTTTAAACACGGCCGCCTGGTCTATGCCGAGCGCACAAATGGGGTCTGGCAGCGCACCACCGTGGATACAGCCGGCTGGTTTGAGTTTCACATTTCCATGGCGCTCGACCCGGCCGGCCACCCGCACATCAGCTATTACAACCATAATGGCGGCGACTTGAAATACGCCCACTGGAACGGCAGTGGATGGTCCACCCAGACGGTGGATAGCGCCAGCTGGCTGGGGGAATACAATTCCCTGGCGATTGACAGCCTGGGTCGCCCGCACATCAGCTACCTGGATTACACCAACAGCCGCTTAAAGTACGCCCATTTTGATGGAACCATCTGGATCATCGAGGACCTGGCGGTGGCGCATTGGTTTGGCGGGTTTACTTCACTGGCTCTCGATCCCTCCGACCGGCCGCGGATCAGTTTTGCAGATGGCGACCAGCAGGCTAGCCTGGCCCTTTGGGATGGGGTGAGTTGGACCTACCAGAATTTCGCCAGCAACATCTGGTATACCTCCCTGGCTCTAGAGCCAGGCGGTGCAGTCCAGATCGTTTACTATTCTTGGGGGCCGCGCGCCGTCCAACACTCACGATGGGATGGCAGCAACTGGGATACCCAGGAGATCGCCGCGATCAGCCAGGTCGGCCGTTATAACGCTTTGCAACTGGATGCCGCCGGAGCAGCGCATATCAGCTATATCGACAGCAGCCAGCACGTGCTGAAATACGCCCGCCAAGGCAGCGGCGGCTGGCAAATTGAGACCCTGGCCAACCTGGGGCCTACTGGCGGCTACACCGACCTGGCCCTCGACGCAGCTGAACGGCCTGTGATCAGCTATTTCGACGGCCTGAACGAAGACCTGGCCCTGGCTCGTTTTAATGGCTCAAGCTGGGATTTCCAGGTGGTTGACTCAGCCGGCAGCCTCGGCCAGTACAATTCACTGGCCATCGACAGCCTGGGTAACCCTCGCCTCAGCTACCACGATAAAACCACTGGAGGACTGAAGTACGCCGCCTGGGACGGGACTGGCTGGTCAATCAGCCTGCTCGACGATAGCGGCAACACCGGCCAGTACACCGCCCTGGCCCTGGATAGCCAGGACCGGCCCCGGATCAGCTATTACGATCAGACCAACCAGGATCTGCGCCTGGCAGAATGGGACGGAGCGCAATGGGTGCTGACCACACTGGACAGCCCTGGCAAAGTAGGCTCCTATACCAGCCTGGCCGTTGACACAGCAGGGAATGGCCACATCAGCTATTATGACAGCACCAACAGCCGGCTGAAATATGCCCACCAGGCCAATGGCCAGTGGTCGATTGAGCTGGTTGACCCCCAAACCGGCGCTGGACAGTATAGCTCTCTGGCTTTGGATGCCCAGGATTGGCCGCAGATCAGCTATTACGACTCAAGCAACGGTGGGTTAAAATTTGCGCGTTGGAATGGCAACCATTGGGAGATCACAGAAATCTACAACGCCTGGGGGGTCGGCCAGTTTCCCTCGTTGTCGCTGGACCGAGGTGGCTCGGCTCAAATTAGTTACTACGATGGCGACCGGCGCGATTTAAAATATGTCCAGATGGCGAAGAACCTTTTCCTGCCGGTGATCCACAACAGACCTTGAACTACCGGCTCAGATTCGAAGTTAAATGATGGAGCATAGGAAATGGCTGAGACTACGACACGGTTAACCAACCGAGAGCTTGCAGAAATCTTCTCCACGATCAGCGATCTTCTCGAAATCAAAGGGGAAGTGATCTATAAAATTCTGGCCTATCGCAAAGCCGCCGATAGCCTGGAAAACCTGGCCGGCGACGCCCAGGCCTATTGGCGCGATGGCCGCCTGAATGACATCCCCGGAGTGGGCAAGGCGATTGCCGAAAAGATCGACGAGCTTTTGCGCACCGGCAAGCTGGAGTTTCTGGAGCGCTTGAAACAAGAAGTGCCGCCGAGTATTGTCGATATCCTGGCAGTGCCGGATGTCGGCCCCAAAAAGGCAGCCTTATTCTGGAAACAGCTCAATGTGGCCGACCTGCCGGGCCTGGAAGCCGCTGCCCGGGCCGGAAAGCTGCGTAGCCTGCCCGGGATGGGCGAAAAATCGGAGGCCAAGATTCTGGCCGGGATCGAGGCCGTCAAGCGCCGCTCCGGGCGCATCCCACTCGGCAAAGCCTGGCCGTTTGCCCAAGCACTACTGGAGTATTTGAAAGCCGTCCCCGGCGTAACGCAGGTGTCCGTTGGGGGTAGTTTGCGGCGAATGCGCAGCACCGTTGGCGACCTGGATATCCTGGCTGCCGCCAGCGACTCCGCCCCGGTAATGCAAGCCTTTGTCCACCATCCCGAGGTAGTGTCAATCTCTGGCCAGGGCGATACGAAAGCCAGTGTCGAGTTCCAGCATGGCTTGCGAGCGCAGTTGTGGGTTCACCCGCCGGAGCGTTGGGGCACCGCCTTGCAATATGCCACCGGCTCGAAAGACCACAACGTCCGGTTGCGCGAGCTGGCGCTCAAACAAGGCCTTTCGCTTTCCGACCAGGCCCTCACCCGCCCCGATGGCAGTGAAATCTTGTGCGCGACCGAAGAAGATGTTTATCGCCTGCTAGGGTTGCCCTGGATCGCCCCCGAACTGCGCGAAGACCGAGGAGAAATCCAGGCTGCCAGAAGTGGCAGCCTGCCGGAGTTGATCGAGTCGCGCGACTTGCTATCCGAGCTGCACTCGCATTCGACCTGGTCCGATGGCCGCTTATCGATCCAGGAGATGGCCGAAGCAGCCCGCGCACGCGGCTACCGTGTCCTGGCGATCACCGACCATTCGGTCAGCCTGGGAGTTGCCCAGGGGTTGTCTGTGGACGAATTGAAGGAACAACGCAAAGAAATCGACGCCGCACAGCGCGCCGTAGGCGACTCGATCCGTCTCCTGCAGGGCAGCGAGGTCGAGATTCGCTCGGATGGCACGCTCGATTTTCCGGATGATGCGCTGGCCGAGCTGGATATAGTCATCGCCTCGCTGCATTCCAGCTTACGCCAGCCGCGCGAGCAGGTCACCCAACGCCTGCTCAACGCCATCCACAACCCACATGTCGACGTGATCGGTCACCCGACCGGACGGATGATCCCGAACCGGGAGGGGGCTGACCTGGATATGGAGGCAGTGCTCCAGGCCGCCCAGGAGACTGGCACAGCCCTGGAAATCAATGCCCATCCGGCTCGCCTCGATCTGGACGACATCTATTCTCGGAGGGCGATCGACATGGGGATTGCATTGAGCATAAACACCGATGCCCACAGCCCCGCCGATCTGGAGCTGGCAGCCTTTGGCGTGGCCACCGCCCGCCGCGGTTGGGTCCAGGCCAAAAATGTGATCAATACCTGGGAACCGGAAAGGCTGTTCTCCTGGCTTAAAGAGGATTAAGCAGTGTTATGATTACAGCATGAAACCGAAGCATGACATTCCATTCCTCTCAGCCGGTCGGCGCACCGGGAGTTTCTGGCTGGCTGGCCTGGCGCTGGCGCTCGCCTTACTTGCAACGCTCTCCAGTCACGCAGTCCAGGCGCAGACGCCCATCCCGACCCAGGTTGGAACCCTGACCGTCACCCCCACTGGCTCCCCCACGGCACCATCCGCCACTCCAACCCGCACGCCAAGAGGGTTTGTGTTGATGCCAGTGTCGACCGTGACGCCCCAAGAAGACGGCTCAATTGTGCACATCGTCCAGCCTGGTGAAGTACTATCCAATATTGCTGAAGCCTACCAGGTGTCGTTAAGCCAGATCTACAGCCTGAACTACCTTACCGATCAATCGGTAATCTACCCCGGTCAAAGGCTCAAAGTAAAAACACCCGATCCAACCGCCACGCCGACCGAGACAAGCACCCCAACGCGCGTACCAACCGCCACCCGTCGCCCCACCCGCACACCGACCCAAACCCTGGTGGCGTCACCCACCAGCCTGGCTGCATCTCCAACGCCTGCCTCGGTGCAAGCCCCAGGTGCAGGAATCGACTGGCTGCTGGTCGCTATCGGCGGTTTGTTGGTCGCCGGCCTGAGCCTGGTGATCGCAGGTAGCTTGCTGAAGAAAAAATAAGCCGGGGTCAGTCCG
>JAYRWF010000477.1:0-2316 GCA_041918195.1 Anaerolineales bacterium | reverse complement strand
GCTGTTCCTCGCTCCAGGCGAAAATATTGGCGTCGATCGGTCCATATCCCAGGGCGGTCGGATCGATTTCCTTGCGAATGCCGTCCAGGCCAGCCAATAACTGGGCTGCCAGCGCCAGGTAGACGTTGCAGGTAGCATCCGGTGGGCGAAACTCCATCCGGGCGCTGTGCGGCTGGTTGGCGTATTTGGGGATCCGCACCGCCGCGCTGCGATTGCCCAGCGAGAAGAAAGCATTGACCGGCGCCTCAAAACCAGGCACCAGGCGGCGGTATGAATTGGTGCTTGGGTTGGTGATTGCCAGGAGCGCTGCACCGTGCTTTAGAAGTCCGCCGATGTAATACAAGGCAGCCTGGCTCATACAGCCATAACCGGCAGGTTCGTAAAATACATTCTCATCATTCTTGAACAGATGCTGGTGGAAGTGCATCCCACTGCCTGCTTCGCCGTATAACGGCTTGGGCATAAAAGTCACCGTCTTGCCTTGCTGGTGGGCCGTCATCTTGGTCACATATTTCACCAGCATGGTCGCATCACCTGCCTCGACCAGGCCCATCATGGGGGTCTCAATTTCGGACTGTCCAGGCCCGCCGACTTCGTGGTGGTGATATTTGACCGGAACGCCCATCGCCTGCAGGTGTAGGGTCATCTCGCTGCGCAGATTATAAAGCTGGTCTTTTGGAGGAATGGCATGGTATCCCCCATGGAGCGGGATGTAGTGCCCGTGTCCGCCGGTTCCACTGTTCCAATCTGCCTCACCTGAATCAAGCCGGTAACCAGCATGGTTCACCCCGCTGTCAAAAGCGACGCTGTCAAAGATGTAAAACTCGAATTCAGGCCCCCAGCGGCTGGAATCGGCGATCCCGGTGGTTTTCAAATAGGCTTCTGCTCGGATGGCGACATTGCGGGGATCATTCGCAAAAATGGCATGCGTATCAGCTTCCAGGGTTGTACAGATAAAGCTGAGCGTTGGCACATTCCAGAAGGGATCTAGCGTGCCAGTATTCAAATCTGGCACCAGGACCATATCCCCGGCTTTAACGCTTTTCAAACCGACCGCAGAGCCATCGAATCCGATGCCTTCTTCCATTAAAGAAGGCGTAAACTGGGTAGCTGGCACGGTCAAGTGATGCCAGCGACCCCATAAATCGCAAAATTTCATATCAACAACCTGGACCTGGTTTTGTTCAATGAATTGGGTAGCTTTTTCAAAAGTATCGAACATTGATCACCTCAAGGAAGATGGGTTGCGATGGAAATCGCCTGGTTAGCTTTCGTCTAAATATCTTTAGTTTTGATCGATGAAATTTAGGCCCCGCAGTAGGCTCTCGGCGAATTCCGGTGCGAAATCATGACCAAGATCGGGAACTTCTTCCAACTCGGTTGGGATCCCGGCCTGGTTTAATATTTCGGCCAGCAGGCGGATATTTTCCTGCGGGATGGTTTTATCCTCCTGGCCGAAGATCACATAGCCGCGCAGCTTACGTTGAGGATTCTCGCCCAGCATAGCCGTCCAATTTTCAACCTCCTCCATCAATGGACCACCTGGGCCGATAGCGATAAACCCTTCCGCAGGCAGAATACCCTGGATCGCCAGCCAGATCGCCATTTCACCGCCCATTGAATGCCCGGCGACCACCACCCGTGCCGGGTCGATTGCATATTGCATCAGCAACGCCTGGTAATGGCGGTTAATCTCTTCCTCGCAGATCTGGCGGTCATTCCAGACATATGCCCCCTTCCAGAGCGCCTGGCTAGATTGCGGCGCGGCGACCAGCCATCCGGAAGCCGCCGCAACCTGCCAAAACTCGAGCGAATCCTGTGCCGTACCCGAATTGGTGTGCAGGCCGATCAGAAGTGGACAGGCTGGTCCACCTGTGCTGCAGCGCCCTGTGCTGCGCAGGGTCAACAGCGGGTAGAGCTGATGGTGTTCCTGTTCTTCCAACTCCAGGCTGTGCAAAGCTCGCCGTTCATATTCCGCCTCGCCCTGTAACCCGGCTAACGAAGGGCTTTTCCGCAGCAGGGTCTGGCTGAACCAAAAACCCTGGTCAAGCAAGCGATCCAATATCTTATAAAGGAGCGCTGGCTGCTCGGTGCGAGCGGCCATGCAGACCTGCCAGTAAGCCAACAAAGGCTCCTGTTCCGGGAATTGATCAATACCCTGGGTCGCCAGTTCCAGGATTGCCTGGAAATTGCCTTCCTGGTACAACGCCTGGAGGTGGGTTTGGAGGTCGTCAAAAGTCTGGTAGTTCATAGGCTCTCCTCGTCCAGCTGCTAAAACAGTTTTGGATCATCTTTCGGGAGCATTCTTAATCATAT
>JAYRWF010000476.1:0-7177 GCA_041918195.1 Anaerolineales bacterium | reverse complement strand
TTTATCAACCACCAGGTGGACCCAGCGCTGATGGACGCCTGTGGACGTGAGTTTGCCCGCCGATTTAAAACCGTCGGCGCGACGAAAATCTTGACTGCCGAGATCTCTGGCATTGCCCCAGCGCTGACCACTGCCTTTCACCTCGGGCTGCCGGTGGTTTATGCCCGCAAGCAAAAACCGATCACCATGCCCGACCAGGTTTTCTTGACCCTGACGCCTTCACACACCAAAGGGCGGACAGTCGAGTTGATCGTTTCGCCGGAGTACCTGGCGGGCGGTGAAAAAGTGCTGATTATCGACGACTTTTTGGCCACCGGGGCAACCATCCTGGGGCTGGTGCGCCTGGCGCAGACGGCCGGGGCAACCCTCGTCGGGATCGGGGCATTGATCGAGAAAACCTTCGAAGGCGGCCGCGATGCCCTGGCATATCTCGGCGTGCCGGTTGAATCGCTGGCGATGATTACCAGCATGGACGGCGACCAGATCAGCTTCCTGGAGAAGGAATGACCCCTTCGATTGCTATCATCGATTTCGGCTCGCAGTATTCACAGCTCATCGCCCGGCGAGTACGCGAAATCCAGGTCTACAGTGAGCTATTCCCCTGGGACGCCCCAGCGGAGAAAGTTCTGGCGATCCAACCGCTGGGCTTTATCCTGTCCGGTGGGCCAGCCTCCGTGTACGAACCCGGCGCGCCGCAGATCCCTGCCTACATCCTGGAGAGCGGCCTACCGGTATTGGGAATTTGTTATGGCATGCAAGCCCTGACCCATGCCTTGGGCGGGCGGGTTGGCGCATCTTCCGACCGGGAATATGGCCCAGCCCAGCTCGAAGTGCTGAGAAATAACCCGCTCCTGCCCAGCCAGCCTCAGCGCGTGTGGATGTCGCATGGCGACCGGATTGAGGCGCTGCCGGATGGCTTTCAAATCCTGGCCCGGAGCGACAACTCCCCAATCGCGGCAATGGGAGACTTGATGCGGGGTTATTTCGGCTTGCAGTTCCATCCCGAGGTCCACCACACCCCAAATGGCCTGGATATCCTGCGCCGGTTCATCCTGGGCGTCTGCCGGGCCAGGCCAGATTGGACGCCTGAATCAATCATCACGACCAGCATTGAGCGCATTCGCCAGCAGGTAGGCGATTCGCCAGTACTCTCCGCCGTCAGCGGTGGAGTGGACTCGAGCGTTGCCACCGCCATGCTCCAGCGCGCCGTCGGCGAGCAACTGGTTGCCGTCTTCGTGGATACCGGCATGCTCCGCCTGGGGGAGAATAAACAGGTCCAGGCTGCCCTGCAGGATCAACTGGGCGTTGAGCTGATCACGGTTAATGCCGTCGACCGATTCATGCAGGCGCTGCACGGCGTCACCGAGCCGGAGCAGAAGCGCCGGATCATCGGCGAACAATTCATCCGGGTCTTCGAAGAGCAGGCCCGCCAGCTTGGCTTCCTGGAGGCCAAACGGCGCTTCCTGGTTCAGGGAACAATCTACCCGGATGTGGTCGAATCCAGCGCGCCGGAGCGCGCCAAAGCCCACCGGATCAAGACCCATCACAACGTAGGTGGCCTACCCGAAAAAATGCATTTTGAGCTGGTCGAACCACTGCGCTATTTATTCAAGGACGAGGTCCGAATTGTCGGGAGCGCGTTAGGGCTGCCCGATGAGTTGGTCTGGCGCCAGCCCTTTCCTGGGCCTGGGTTGGCCGTACGCTGCCTGGGAGAGATCACCCTGGAGCGCCTGGAGCGCCTGCGCGCTGCCGATGCCATCTTTACCGGCGAGCTTACCGCAGCCGGCTTGCTGAATACCCGGCGGACGGGCGCCGAGCCTCTGCATTCCCTGCGCGTGTCCCAGGCCTTTGCGGTGTTACTGCCCGTTCAGACCGTCGGTGTAATGGGCGACCAGCGTACTTACCAGGAAGTCGTTGCACTACGTGCTGTAACCACGGAAGATTTTATGACCGCCGATTGGGCGCGCCTGCCCGATGACTTATTGGCCCGGGTAGCCAACCGGATTGTTAATGAGGTCTCTGGCGTCAACCGGGTGGTCTACGATATCACCAGCAAACCACCCGCTACGATCGAATGGGAGTAAGCAGGCCTGTGCCCTGGCCAGCGTTTGGGTCGGGCAGGGTAACCTGTGCTAAAATTTAACCATGCGCAACCGCCTTTGCGGGATCTTTTTAATCTCAGCGATATTCCTCGGGATGGTAATTCCTGCCAGGGCGCAAACCAGCCCTGGCGCAAGCTTATCCCAAGTCGATATTCAAAACTTTCCACTGGTCGAAGCCTTTCTCGTCGTTAAAGACGAAGGAGGCAGGTTTGTTCACGCCCTCGACCCCAACAACCTGACCATCCTGGAAAACGGAAAGACAATTCCCGCGCGCCAGTTGGATGAAATCACGCCAGGCGTGCAGTTCGTTGCTGCAATCAACCCAGGGCCAAGCTTTGCCCTGCGCAATAGCCGGGGCGTGACTCGCGCCGGGATCATCCAGCAAATCCTGCAGAACTGGGCGAACAACCGCCTGGGATCCAACCTGGACGACTTATCCCTGGTGATCACGAATCGCCCGGAAACCACCCATGTTAAGGATCCAATCCAATGGCTGAAAGACCTGGCTTTAGACGAGCTGGACTTACGCCAGGCCGTACCCAGCCTGGACACCTTGATGCGGGCGGTGGATATCGCTGCCGACAGCACGCCCAGGCCGGGCATGGGCCAGGCAGTATTATTTATCACCCCTCCGCTCGAGAATCAGACCGAAGTTGCCACGCAAAGCCTGGTTGCTCGCGCCCAGGAGCAAGGCGTCAGTATATTTATCGGAATTGTGCCTGCACCGGGTGCATTTTTCCCAAATTCCGAGAAACAATTTCAGCAGATCGCCCAGGCTACTGGCGGGCAGATATTCGTAGTTACCGATGAACAGCCCGCCTTGGATATTGAAACTCTCCTGAGCTCCTTCCGCTCGGTTTATCGGGTGACTTACGATTCGCAAATTCGGGCCAGTGGCAGCCACCAGCTTGCAGTAGATCTTCAGCTCCCCTCCGGCCCGCTAACCACGCCTATCGAATTCTTTGATCTGAAACTCCTGCCCCCCGAGCCAGCATTTGTTTCGCCACCGCTAGAAATCGATCGCAGCGCGCCACTGACCGAGGAAGGAGCGATCGATGAGAGCGTCCTGCCAGCCGATTACCTGCCCACCGAGCAAGAAATCCAAATCCTGGTTGCTTTCCCGGATGAGCGCATCCGGCCTCTAACCCGGACCAGCCTGATCGTGGATGGCGTCCTGGTGCAGGAAAATCGCCAGCCGCCCTACGATCGCTTCTCCTGGTATCTCAAAGATTTTCAGGTCAGCGGCGCGCACACGCTGCGTGTCGAAGCCGAAGACAACCTGGGATTGGTGGGAACCAGCATTGAGCGCCTGGTACAGGTCACCATCCAAACGCCAGAAACCAATCCCTGGGCCTGGGTGTTCCAGAATGCCCCGGTGCTCTCTCTGCTTGGGGCGCTGGTGGCCGGCTCAATCCTGCTGTTGGTGCTGCTGCTCGGTGGGCGACTGCGACCCCAAATCCCTGGCCGGGCGCGCGCTGCGCGCCGTAAAGCCGACCCGGTGACCCAACCAGTGCCGGTTAAATCCGAAGCACCGAGTAAACGCCTGGCGGGTTGGGCCAATCAGATACACTGGCCCCAGCGCCACATCCCTCCCAAAGCCATCGCCTTCCTGAGCCGCATTTCCGAGGCGGATAGCCAGGAGACAACTACCCCAATCCCGGTTACTGCGGATGAAATCACCCTGGGCAGCGATCCCAATCGCGCCACACTGGTACTGAAAGACCCTTCGGTAGAGGGCCTGCACGCGCGCCTGGTTCGCAAGCCGGATGAAACCTATCGCTTGATCGATGAAGGGTCCATCGCAGGCACCTGGATTAATTATTCGCCGGTCTCACGCGAAGGAGCTACCCTGGAAAACGGGGACCTGGTGCACATCGGCCGGGTAGGATTCCGCTTCACCAGCCGCCAGCCTGGCCAGGTCCGTAAAGCAGTGATTACCCTGACCGGTCCAGAGCAGAAAAAAGAGCCATGATTCCGGTCGCCCAGGCTCACCTGCATGTCAGCGCAACCACCCATCCCGGACGCAAAGGGAAGAATAACGAAGACCGGTATGGGGTCTCAGCCTATATCTTGAGTGAAGAACGACCAATACCGGCTCTATTGGCGATTGTCGCCGACGGGATCGGGGGCCATCGCGCCGGCGAAATCGCCGCAGAGATGGCAATAGAGGGAATCAGCCAGTTTGTCGCCTCAACGACTGAGACTCAACCGGTGGAGATGCTCAGGCAGGCCTTTGAAGCCGTGAGCCAGGCGATCTACACTCGGGCGGTGAGCGACCCATCTTTACAAGGCATGGGAACCACCTGCGCCTGCTGCTGGATTCTCGATCAGCGCCTGTATTTGGCCAGCGTCGGCGACTCCCGCATTTACCTGGTGCGCGGCGAAAAAATCTACCAGCTGACTACCGATCACACCTGGATCCAGGAAGCCATCGAACTGGGCGCAATCACGCCTGACCAGGCTATCGGCCATCCGAATCTGCATGTAATCCGGCGCTTCCTTGGCTCACGCGACCTGCCGCAAACCGATACCCGCCTGCGGTTGGAAGCCAATGAGACAGCGCTTGAGGCGCAAGCCAACCAGGGGTTGAAACTGGAACCAGGCGACCAGGTCTTGCTCTGCACCGACGGGCTGACCGACCTGGTCCAGGCTGAGGAAATTAGAAACCTGCTGGAATGTTATCCCCGCCAGGATGCATTGGATCATTTAATCGAGCTGGCCAACCAGCGCGGAGGCCACGATAATATTACCCTGGTGCTGCTCGAAGCGCCGTTGAAAGCCACAGTGCGGAATACAAATCGCAAAAGATTGGCCGCAGCCTTGATGGTAGTAGCCGTTTTAACGGGGGTTTTCTTGCTGGGAGACCGGCTGCTCAAGCGAGATAACCAACCGCTGGTGCTGCCAGGGACACCCCAGTTTACGCCATACGAACAGGTCCAACCGACCCTGCCCCCGGCAAATATGAGCCTCGAGCCTTCGCCGAAAAATCTTGGGACCTTGACCGCCCTACCCAACCTTGCGGCCAGCCCGACACCAACCGAAAAGAACGAGCCGGGGGAATATACACCGCCCGGCCCAACCCGTTCGCTGGCCACGTTGACCCCCTGGCCAACCAATACCCCATAGCGTCTTCCCAAATTACGGCAAAATCGAATAATAAACCCGATTGCCCTGCGCCAGGAAGATTAACCGGTCTGCAGAGCTGACCCAGGCCGCCGTGGCAGGTAAATCGGGTAATTTAGCTGGCAGAAAACGGCTTTGATAAGCCAGGTTGCGCAGGCTATAGCGATCAATCGCCAGGCTCTCCGGCTCAACCAGGTACAAGGATGGATCAGGAGGTGGGCTTTTCTGGATCTGGGCGTAAGGTGGAATCTGCTGCAGTGGGGTGCTTTCGCGCCCAGCGCGCATGTCAATATACGCCGCAGGATCGCTGCAGCGCGTTGGGGTGACATTTCCCAGGTTACCGGTGACGCACAAGGTCAAATGACCATCTGCCTGGAGCAGGTAGACATCTTCTTCAGTCGCCGCCAGGTCAACCACCTGATCCAGGGCAGGGACCTGATCGCTGAAATAATAGACTGGCTCGCCTTCAAAATCGGCATTGTAATACACCCAGACTGCCTGACCAACCGGGTCGAGCAGGTAAAGATCGGTCTGGTCGAGGGTGAACGCTTTTACATTGCTCAGCGTTCTACCCGCTGGATCTGGCAGACGTTTGGGCTGAGGCAACTGGCCAGGAGCACAAAAGAGCAGGGTGCCGTTGGCATCCATCGCAAGCACACCTGCATCAAAACGGGCTCCGCCCGGCCAGGCAGCCAGATCGATCAGAGGGCCAACATTCGCCGGGCTGCCTGGGCCACATTGGAAAGCGGAATCGACCTGGTAACCCTGGTTGGTGAAGACGGCCCGGATTACTTTCCCATTCTGGGCATCCAACAAATATAAATCGGTGTCAAATGTGATCATTTGAGAAATGCGGACGCTTTCCGGTAAACCGCCGACAATCGCGGGCTGGTAATTGATCCGCTGAACCAGGTCCAGCACGTCCAGGCCGGCCAGGATTTGTTGGCGCAAGATCTGCGATTCGGCCAGTTGGCGATAAGAATCAGATGCATCCAGGTAACTCAGCGCAGCTGCCAACCCGGCACGCTGCGGCAGAGGTTCAACCTGGGCTTGAGCCTGGGCGTAAGCTTCCACCGCCTGAGTGTAGGCCTTCTCGGACTGGGCCGCCAGGCCGCGCTGGAAATAGACCGCCGTCGCCATGGCAACAACTACCAATGGAACCGCCAGAGCAAAAAACGCCATCAGCGAGTTTGGAATGGAGGCCAGGGTCTCCTGCGGAAGTAAGCGTCCCAGCCAGGATTGCAAGCCTCGGCCAGCTTTTTGGAGCGGGCCAGGACCGCTGCGAGCTGGCTTTTGAACCCGAGCCGCTTGAGGGGCAACCGTTGGGCTGGCTACTGCGGCCACCGGAACTGGCTCTCCCCGGCTGGCTGGGGATACGGAAAGCGCTTCAGAAGCCAACGAAAGGCCCGCATCCGGCAGGCTATCGAACTCGGGCAGCGGTTGGTATTGGTCCAGCAAGGCTTGCTCACGAACAGAATCCTCGGCCTGATCATCGCCAGGGTAGGCAACAGGGGGCTGGGCCAGCGGTGCAGTTGCCAATCGGTCATCCGCAGCAGCAGCGAAATCCGCCCGGCCAGACCGGCCGGCCAGTACATTCACCCGGCCAGAGCCCGACTTGACGCGTAAAATGACCGCGTTCAGATCAGAATACTGGCCCAGCAGGCTCTGCTGCTGTGATTCCAGCTTCTGGCCATACAAACTGGACAAGGTAGCATCGCTCCAATTTAACGGCGGATGAACAGCCAGCAACAGGCTATCGCCCGGCTGCAGGCTGGCGTGAAAGTAGCGCAGAGAGGCGGTCTGGCTTTGACCCAGACCGCGACCGGAAAGCGCCGGGTCATACAGCTCCTGGGTTCCGCTGGAGGACAGGTAGAGGGCAAAAACCGGGCCACATTGCGCCAGGTAAAATTGGCCATCACGCAGGGCAGCCAGGCTGAGTAAGCCAATTAACT
>JAYRWF010000475.1:0-5860 GCA_041918195.1 Anaerolineales bacterium | reverse complement strand
TGTTCACGCTGAAAGAATTCAGCGAGCTGACCGGCAGCCAGACTGCGTTGTACACCCATATCGCCGGCGGCGAGCTGACCCGCGCGGTGGGGCTGCCCCCCGAGAGCAACCTGGGCAGCCTGGGCAAGGGTGACGCTATCCTGGTGGTAGCCAGCGACCTGGAAGAAGAAACGCCGGTCTGGTGGCTACGGGTCAACCAGGCTGCAAAACGCGGCGCGAGCCTGGTGGTATTGAACCCGCGTGCGACCAAGCTGGAAGCGCATGCCGCCCAAGTCGTCCGCTATCCCTACGGCAGCGAAGCCGCGGCAGTGTTGGCCTTGCTCAACCTGGTTTCATCCAAGCGACCAAACCTGCCCCAGTCAGTCCAGAGCCTGGAGCGCAGCCCAGAGTTGCAAGCCGCTTCCCGCCTGCTGGTCGAGGCGCAAAACCTGGTGGTCTTCTATGGCAGCGAGGGCGCTGGACTGGCCGGCACCCAGGCCCTGGCGCAAGCCTGCGCCAACCTGCTATTGGCCAGCGGTCACGCCGGACGGCCTAATAATGGCCTGGTTGGCGTCTGGCGGCGGGCCAATGACCAGGGTGCCTGGGAAATCGGCTGGCGAGCCAACCCTGGCCTGGGCCAGGCGATGCAGCAAGCGCCAGCCCTATACCTGGTTGCGGTCGACCCGGCCGGCGACGACCCGGCTGGCTTTTCGCCCAGTGGCTTTGTCGTTGTCCAGGATCTCTACTTAACCGCCAGCGCGCGCCTGGCAGATGTTGTCCTGCCGGCCCGCTCGTGGGCAGAGCGAGAAGGCACCTATACGACCGGTGAACGGCGCGTCCAGCGCTTTTACCCGGCTATTCCGGAACGGCCGGGCGCTCTGGCAGATTTCACCATCACCGCCCGCCTGTCCGAAAAAATGAACCAGCCGATCGATGGACGCTTTGCACTCAAAACCTTTGAACGCCTGGCACAGAAAAATACCCCGGGCGGCAACCCCTTCTCCGGGCTATCCTACCGGCAATTGGCTGAGGTGACCGAGCAGTGGCCGATTATTGGGCGCAGCGATTTGTATTACGGCGGAACGACCTACGAAAACCGGCACGGCCTGGGTATTTCGCTGCCTTTGAGCGCCCAAGCGGCCACTTTGAGCTGGCCAAGCCTGCCGGAGGTCGAATTCCCCCGCCTGGGTCTGCTGGCCGTCCCGATCACCCGCCTGTACGATGAAGGCACGACGCTCAAAGCCTCGACCATGCTGGAACCACGCATCCCGGCCCCCTTCGTCGTCATCAATCCACTCGATGCGGAACGGATGCGCATTCCCGCTGAGGCCTCGGTGCGGATCAGCCCACTGGGCGGCAATCCTTCCGTGGCAACCGTCCATCTCGACCCACAAGTACCCGAGCGGATTCTGCTCGCCCCGCGCAGTTTTGGACTTTCGATCGAAGAACCCGTCGCCGTCGAAGTCCTGCTGGCAGAACGAGCCACTCATTTATAACGGATGGAAATATGGACCTAGCTTCCTTCATCGAATGGACTATCAAAGCCGTTGTCCTGATTATTATCGGCCTGACCGGTTTTGCCTACCTTACGCTCTACGAGCGTAAGGTCCTGGCCCGTATGCAGGTGCGCATCGGGCCCAACCGCGCCGGTCCGTTTGGCCTGCTCCAACCGGTGGCCGATGGAATCAAGCTCATTTTTAAGGAAGAACTGATTCCAGCCGAAGCCGATAAACTGATCTTCATCCTGGCGCCAATCGTCACCGTGGTACCGGCCTTGATCATCATGGCGGTTGTCCCCTTCGGGCCGCCGATCGAGTTGTTTGGCCGGACGATCGATCTCTCGGTGGCTGGCAACAGCAACCTGGGCGTTCTCTACATCACCACGGTGGCCTCGATCTCGGTCTATGGGATTGTGCTGGCTGGCTGGTCTTCGAACAATAAATACGCCACCCTGGGCGGCATTCGCTCCACGGCGCAGATGATCAGCTACGAGCTTGCCCTGGGCCTATCCTTCATCGGCCCGATCCTGGCATCCAGCTCGATGAATTTGTTCAAAATCGTGCAGGACCAGGCTTCCCAGGGCTGGTATGCCTTTTCCCAGCCGCTTGGCGCGTTGATCTTCCTGATCGCCACCCTGGCGGAAGTCAACCGGGCGCCGTTCGACATGCCCGAAGCCGAGCAAGAGTTGACCGCCGGCTACCATACCGAGTATTCCGGGATGAAGTTCGCCCTGTTTTTCATGGCCGAATATATCAAAATGATCGCCGTCGCGGCGATTGCCGCCACGATCTATTTCGGCGGCTACCTGGGGCCGTTTGTCGATCGGGTCCCGGTCTTGGGGCCGATCTACTTGCTGATTAAAATCCTGGTCCTCCTATTTGGGATGATCTGGGTGCGAGCTACCCTGCCCCGCCTGCGCTATGATCGCCTGATGTCCTTTGGGTGGAAAGTGCTCCTGCCGCTGGCGATTGCCAATGTACTGATTGTAGCGATCGGGATCGTCTTGAACCAGGAATTTTCCGTCACGCTGTGGCTGATCCCAATTGTAAGCATGATTGTGATGGTCGGAAGCATTTCTTGGATTGGTTGGAAACTGTACAGGAGGTAAGGCCGATGTTTACGGATGTCTTAAAAGGCCTGTGGACGACACTACGTACGGCATTTGAGAAACCGATTACGGTTCAATATCCTGAGGTTAAGCGCCCAGTGCGCCAGCGCTTCCGCGGCCGGCATGTCCTGCAGCGCTATGAGAATGGCCTGGAGCGCTGCATCGGCTGCTCCCTGTGCGCCGCGGCCTGCCCGGCGGATGCGATTTTCGTTGAGTCGGCAGAAAACACAGACGAAAAGCGCTTTTCGCCTGGCGAACGCTATGCCAGCACCTATGAAATCAACATGCTGCGCTGCATCTTCTGCGGGTATTGCGAAGACGCCTGCCCGACCGAGGCGATTGTGCTGGGCGACAACTATGAGTTGTCTTTTTATGACCGGCGCAGTGCAATCTACACCAAGGAAATGTTGATCCAGCCGGTGCCCCCTGCCGGCTTGCCCACGCCGCAGAAAACTGAACCGGGCGTTTTTACCCGCTCGATCCCGATCATGCAGGATCCCAAAGACTAGGAGCGGCAAATTACTCGCCGGAGGTGTTCATGAATTCAAACCTGCTCATTTTTATCCCGCTGGCCCTGATTGCACTGATCTCTGGTCTTGGGATGCTGCTCAGCCGCAATGCAATCTATTCGGCGATTAACCTGATCGTCAATTTCGGCACGGTGGCAGTCTTCTACCTGGTGCTGGGCGCGCCGTTTATCGCCCTGGCACAGATTACCGTGTACGCCGGCGCGATCATGGTCCTGTTCCTGTTCGTGATCATGCTGCTGGGCGTGGAACAGGTACGCGGCGAGAACAGAGTCACCTGGCAAGAGCGCCTGACACTGATTGCTGGCGTGGCTCTGCTGGTCGAGTCGGCTTTCGTGATCTTCTCGCTGCCCAATCGTGGCTCGAATTACGCAGCTACTCCAGAAGGATTTGGCAGCACCACTGCCGTTGGCCTGGAGTTGTTCAACCAGTATCTGCTGCCGTTCGAAATCACCTCTGTCTTGCTGCTGGTAGCCATGGTCGGCGCGATCATTCTGACCCGCCGGCAAAAAGCCCGCAAACCGGGCCGCCAGCCATAAGGCACTGCGACAGGAGGAATGCATGGTACCCATTACCTATTACATCGGTCTTTCTGCAATCTTATTTTCAATCGGGGCGGTTGGGGTCTTGTTGCGCCGGAATGCGATTGTTATTTTTATGTCGATTGAGTTAATGCTCAATTCCGCCAACCTGCTCTTCGTGGCCTTTGCGCGCTATTATGGCGTCCTGAGCGGCCAGATTTTCGTCTTTTTCGTGATGGCGGTCGCCGCAGCGGAAGTAGCCGTTGGACTGGCGCTGATCGTCGCCATCTTCCACACCAAGCAAAGCATTAACGTAGACGAACTGAACAGCCTGAAAGGCTAGGAGAACAATGGTGTACACAACTCCCCTGCTCGAAGCAGCCTCTCATGGCCCGCAGTTTTTCTACCTGGCGCCCTGGCTGGTGTTCTTTCCGCTGATCGGCTTGCTGATTAATGGCTTCTTCGGCGGTCGCCTGTCGGAAAAAGTGGTTGGCATTATCGGCAGCACCGCCTCGGGCCTGACCTTCGTGGTTTCTGTCCTGCTGACCATTTCGCTGGCCAGCAGTCATGAGGCCGTTACCGTTCCCCTGGCTCAATGGATCAAAATCGGTGAGCTAGACCTGCGCTGGGCCTTCCAGGTGGACACCCTCTCGGTAACAATGATGCTGGTCGTTTCCGGCGTTGGCACCTTGATCCACATCTACTCGATCGGCTACATGCACGAAGATGTCCGCCACAACGGCGACCCAAAGCGCTTCCGCCGTTTCTTCGTCTTCTTGAACCTGTTCATCGCAGCAATGATGATCCTGGTCAGCAGCGACAACTACCTGATGCTGTTTGTTGGCTGGGAAGGCGTCGGCCTGTGTTCATTCCTGCTAATCGGCTTCTGGTATGACAAAGGCAAGGATGGCATCGGCAACGCCCTGGCCGCCAAGAAAGCCTTTGTGACCAACCGGGTCGGCGATTTCGGCTTCCTGTTGGCCGCTTTCACCATGTTCTGGGCCTTCGGCAGCTTCAACTTTGAGGAGGTCTTCGCCAAAGTCCCGGCGATCGCTGAAGCGACCCCGGCGGTTATCCTGGCGATCACCCTGTTCATGCTGATTGGCGTGACCGGCAAATCGGCCCAGATCCCGCTCTTCGTCTGGCTTCCAGACGCGATGGCCGGCCCGACGCCGGTTTCAGCGCTGATCCATGCCGCCACGATGGTCACTGCCGGTGTCTACCTGACGGTGCGCTCCTTCCCGCTGTACGTGGAAGCCCCGACCGCCCAACTGGTTGTCTCGCTGGTCGGCGCAATCACTGCCCTGTTCGCAGCGACCATCGCGGTCGCGCAATTCGATATCAAGAAAGTCCTGGCCTATTCGACCGTCAGCCAGCTTGGCTTCATGGTTGCAGCAGCCGGGATGGGCGCAGTGTATGCAGCGATGTTTCACCTGATCACCCATGCCTTCTTCAAGGGCCTGCTCTTCCTGGCCTCTGGCTCGGTCATCCAGGGCGTCGAACGCGGCCTGCACCATGTGGAACATGACCCGCACCTGAAGAAAACGCTCAAGAGCAGCGGGCATCATGTGGACCCGCAGGATATGCGCAACATGGGCGGGATGCGCACCCGGATGAAGACCACCTTCTGGGTGTATATGATTGGCTCGCTGGCTTTAGCCGGGATCTTCCCCCTGGCTGGTTTCTGGTCGAAGGACGAAATCCTGGCCGGCCAACTGGCTTACAAACCGGTGATCTTTATTATCTTGTTGATCACTGCCTTCCTGACCGCTTTCTACATGACCCGCCAGGTGCTGATGGTGTTCTATGGTGAGCCGCGCACCCCTGCCGCTGAGCACGCCCAGGAAAGCCCGAAAGTAATGACCATCCCCTTGATCATCCTGGCGATCCTCTCGGCACTGGGCGGGCTGATCAACCTGCCCAAGCTGGCGATCTTCGGCCCGCTGCAGGAAATCCTCGGCCACTGGCTGGAACATACAATTGAAGAAGGCTTCCTGGCCAGCTTCAACCTGGGCGTTGCCCTGCTGGGCACAGCAGTCGCCTTGCTCGGCATTGCCCTCGGCTACCTGATGTACGGCCGGCGCTACCCGGCCATGCTTGCGCTCCCGGCCGCCCGGCGACCGGAAGACCCGCTGGTGGGCATCATCGGCCCAATCTTCACCGCTCTGAAGAATAAATGGTGGGTTGATGAGCTGTACTGGCTGGTGATTCTCGATCCGTATGTC